>JBGTDP010000074.1:0-10181 GCA_041748255.1 Thermosynechococcaceae cyanobacterium
ATGGACCGAGCAAGACTGGCAGACCCAGTCGGGTCAGGGCCAAGCACGACAAAACAACAAAACCAAGCGGTATTTACCCAAGCAGGTCTGGGATAAGCTCAGCCAGCAAGAAAAACAGGAAGCTGAGCAGATCAAGCAAAAAAACTCTCAAAAGGGGGAACAGTATGTGGAGTGGACCCCTGCAGTCAAGCGAGCCATGGCCGAAGTCAAATCAGCAGGAGAACCTACTAAGCAGGAACTCTATCAGCAGGCTCAGGAACTAGGAATTGAGGGTCGCAGCAAGATGAATAAATCAGAACTGCTGAAGGCGGTCCAAAAGGCCCAAAACTAAAACGGAGGCTGAGCTAAATCACAAAGGGCTCCAGGGCATGATTGTGCCACTGGTGCTGAAACCGTTCGGCGACAAAGGGACGGATCACAAATTTGGGGGGACAACCGTCTTGAACATCAATCCGGAGAAAGGAGTAGGGGCGATGCTTCTGAGACCCTTGCCCGTGGCGACCGATAAACTGTTGCGATTTTGCCACCAGCCGCGGTGGTTCCCCTTTCTCAAAGGTTTCTGTTAATTCTGGTCCTTCTTTGCGCTGGCGACGCAGGCTATAGCCACTGCCTCCACAGACAATCCAGTTGAGGTTGGCATCAGCATGGCCAGTATCCACCGTTCGCAGGTATTCTAAGCAGTGCGCGTGACCATTGAGAATTAAATCAACCAAGGAACGCCCCTCCGGCAGGGGGGCAACGGCCTCAGCCACAGCATCTAACACCCGGCGCAGATGACGGCGAATGGTCAATGTCTGGGCCTGATGCCACTTTGTGGCCTCGGTAACGTAGGGAGGGTGGTGGAAGTAGATCACCCGACCCCGAACGGCTGGGTTATTCCAGGAGTCAATTAGCCCCTGCTGCAGCCACTCGAGTTGTTCTAGATCAACGGTGGTGGTTTTTTGGGTGGTGAGTTGTTTATCGATATCGGTGAGGATTTCTCCAATTTGCTCTAACTTGGCTTCTAGGTCATCAAGCTGTTCCGCCTGATCAGGAAAATCCGGGTTCAAGCTAGCAGAAGCTTCGACGATTTCCAGCCTTTCCTGCTCTAGCTGATCTCGCCGTTCCTCTAACTGACGTCGTGCAACTTCCCCCTCTGGGGTCTGGGGTAAGGGGAGCGGGGCATTAAAGGTATTTGAATCTAAAGCAAAGAAGTCAATGCCACCACTGCGGAAGCTGTAGTAACGGTTGGGCAAGCGAGTAAAGTCACCGGGCTGATAGCTGAGACAGCGACCCGTCTCCGTTTTGGCTGTGTAATGCTCGTCTAGATGTCGCCCCAATTTTTCCTTAGTATCAAACCGATTGAGACAGTCTAGAAAGGCTTGGGCATAAGCTTTGCCTTGATAGGAGCCATGCCAACCAACATCGAGATCTAGGCGAAACCGCAGCAGGTGCCGCAGGGGGACTGTGATCTGGGAGATTACACCATACAGCAGCGGCAGATCGTAGTAATCGTGATTGCCCGGGATCGGCAGAATGGGGAGATTGAAAACCATATTGTCATGGGCAATTTGCTTAGGCTGCTCGCCCCCAACCAAAAACTCACGATAGGGCTTGATGAAGTTTTCCGGATAGTACTCACTAGAGCCCACCAGATAAATCACATCCCCGGTGTGCAGCATAAACCGACAACTATCGCGGTGATCTAGCATCTGCTCAGCAATTTGGCGTTGGGGATTGTGTCGGCGATGAGTACTTGAGCCACTGTCACCAATAACCAAAAAAGAAAATTCTGGACTGTCCCCTTGCTTGTCTGCTAGCACCAGCCGAGTCTGATCAATCTGCCGCTCGACAATCAGCGGCTCTTGCCACCGCACCCGTTGCTTCATTCGGCGGATTTTAACCGCGATCGCCGGGTCGGAAACAAATCTCATCGCCTCTGGCTCCCATCCAACTTACTTAGGCTCTCTTTTTGCAGTCTCAACCAAGCAGCCCTCTTTGTCTACTCATTGCCAGACGGTGGCGACTTAATTTTACAAAAGCGATCGCCCCAGATTGACAATCCACCTGGGTTCCACGAAAAATTCTCCTAGCGGGTGTTTGCGGTTGGATCTGAAGTCGGTGCAGCCGCTTTCTCAGTACTTTCTCAACTTTGTGAGCTAGGAATTCTTGGCAATTTTCTAAGCTAAGGTAGAACCAAGCATTTGACCTGATTAATTTCAAATTTCACTTCCGACGTTGAGCAAGGAATTTCGATGGCAACACAGACAGCCTTAAGAAGCGCTGAAGGATTACGGGGGTATACCATCCACGCCGCAGACGATGAGATTGGTAAGGTGGACCAGTTTTTATTTGATGACCACACCTGGACAATCCGCTATCTGGTCGTCAATACGGGCAACTGGCTGCTTGAGCGGCTGGTTTTGATTTCTCCCCTCTCACTGGAATCAGTTGATTGGCATGGGCGGCAACTGAATGTGAATCTAACCCGGCAGCAGGTGAAAGATAGTCCTGAGATTGCTACCGACCAGCCGGTTTCCCGGCAGCAGGAAACTGAGTACCTGCAACACTATGGCTACCCTCCTTACTGGGAGGGACCAGGGCTATGGGGCCAGAGCATGTTTCCGCTTTATTCAGGGTACGCCGGGGCAGCCATTCCTGCTGCTGAGATGATGCCCACGGCTGAACCACCCCCCATCCATGATCCTGCTAATCCAGAAACGCAAGCAGATCCCCATCTGCGCAGCACCCACGAAGTTGTTGACTATCACATTCAAGCCCAGGATGGGGAGATCGGGCACGTCACGGACTTTATCGTCGATGACACCACTTGGTCTATTCGCTATATGGTCGTTGATACCCGCAACTGGTGGCCCGGCAAAAAAGTGCTAATTGCCCCCCAGTGGATTAAATCTGTGCAATGGGCCGGAGAAAAGGTGGCGGTGGATTTGACCCGAGCAGCGATTAAAAGCGCTCCTGAATATGATCCAGCTAAGCTATTGAACCGCAGCTATGAAACCCAGTTGCATCAACACTATCAGCGACCTGTTTACTGGCAAAAGACTACTGAGGAATGATTACCCTACGCTGACGCTAACGATTAAACCACAAGAGTAATCCTGACCCCTAATTCTTTTCACTGGTAATGGCTATGCCTGCACCCCCCAATCAACCTGTCATCTATGAAGGTGGCTGTCACTGTGGCGCTGTCCGGTTTCAGGTAACGGTTGATCAACATCAAGCGGATCAGTGCAACTGCTCGATTTGCCGCAAGAAGGGCTTTTTGCATTTAATTGTGCCTCCAGAGCAATTTAAGTTGCTCCAAGGGGCTGAGGCTTTAACTACTTATACCTTTAACACCGGCATTGCTAAGCATACCTTTTGTCGAATTTGTGGCATCCACCCCTTCTATCGACCGCGCTCCCACCCAGATTACATTGATGTGAACGTCCGCTGTCTGGATGAGGATGTGATCGCTGAATTTGAGATTGTCCCCTTTGATGGAGAAAATTGGGAAGAGAATATTCATTTGCTCCAGGGAAATCACTAAACCTGGCGAGCTGATTGCGATCTCAGTTGATTTACTTGGACCCGGTAGAATAGGGGCTATTGTCAAGGATGTCTGGAGTATCTAAGACCATGACTCAAGCAATTATGGAAACGGAAAAAGGCACGATCCACCTGGCATTATTTGACCAGGACGCGCCGAAGACCGTCAAAAACTTTGTCGATCTGGCCCAGAAAGGCTTTTATGACGGGCTGCCCTTTCATCGGGTGATTCCTAACTTTATGGTTCAGGGCGGGTGCCCTCAGGGAACCGGAACCGGAGGACCTGGGTACACCATCAAGTGCGAGATCAACGATCACAAGCATCAGGCAGGCACCCTATCGATGGCCCACGCTGGCCGCGACACAGGAGGGAGCCAATTCTTTATTTGCCACTCCCCCCAGCCTCATTTAGATGGAGTTCACACCACCTTTGGTAAAACCGAGGATATGGCAGTTGTGAATGAGATCCAGAAAGGAGATAAGATCCTTTCGGTCAAAATTGAGCCTTAGTTTCGTTTTGCCGGTTGATCAGGCTGAGTGGGTTTGCTTTTAAGAACTATCGGGGTTACTGGCTCAGGAAACTGGGCAGAACGGGCGACTTGTACGTGTTGATCTAGTTCTTGGGTAGAGGAAACCAGTCCGCTCAAGCCGTTGACTAAATCCCGGAGATTTTTGCGAAAGGCTGGATCTCCGGTGAGTTCGTCTAGGTCAGTGGTGATTTTTTGAGTATTTTGAAAGGTGACGCGGGCCGCATCGAGGGTCTGCTGCAATACCAGCAAATTGGTCGGGCTATTAATTTCGGCTGAGACATCTCGGAGGTTTGCTGAGGCTTGGGCGGCGTTGGCCGATAGGGTTTCTAAGTTTTGAATCAATTCTCCTTGGGTGACCCGATTGACCGCAGGAGCTAGGTTGCGGACCACAACTCGCAACTCTCGACTGGATTGATTCAAGTTATCCAAGGTTGTCACTAAGGTGCCCCGGTTTCCTACGACCAGCGTCCCAACTTGATCGGCGGCATTTCCTACCCGATCGCTGGCTTGGGTCAATTCGCTCCCGACTCGCGTCACCGTTCGCTCTGAGGTGCGGGCAAATGAACTGACTTGGTTAGCGGTGTTGGTCAGCGATCGCGTCGTGGTTGAGACTCCAGCCAATTGCACTCTGGCATCTTGAGAGAGCTGATTGAGGCCCGTGGCCGCGGTTGAGACACTCTTGAGCGTCTGGTTAAGATTTCCGATTAAGGTCGGGTCATCTAAAAGATCAGCCAAGCGAACGGCGGCTCGGACCAGCTCATCGTAGCTGACCCCAACCTCACCTGGCAGGCGATCGCCATTGCAAAGAATTAGCTTCGGATCACAGTTGGACTCAAAGGGGCCGAGGTTGGCAACGGCGTCAGAGGGCAAGGGCTGCTGAGGGGTCAAGTCAACCACAGCTTGTCCGATAAACCCGGACTGGTTGGCCTCTACCAAAACATTGCGGGGAATCAGCAGCCCAGCAGAGTCAATTTTTGTCTTTAGCACAATCCCGTTAGCACCGGGCTTGACCGCTGTGACTTTCCCCACCTCAACCCCGCGAAATTGAACTGGGCTGCCAGCCTCTAGGCCCATGGCATCCGCAAATTCAAATTCTAGATTGTAAGTCCGCGACCCTAATTGCAGTCCTCGCAGCCACAGAATCAAGAGGCCAAAGAGGCTGACCCCCAGAATGATTAGGAGGCCGACGGAACCTTCTCGAATGGTACGCGATTGCATCTTTATATATCTCTTTATCAGCAGTTAGGAGCAATTCAGGGCCTCTGCACTAAGCTTAGTGACTAATCACTTCGATTGGTCCTTTGACTTCACCGCTGAGAAACTGTCGCACATAGGGGTTATCTGTTTGCACTAACTCAGCAACTAAACCCTGCCAGCGGATTCTGCCCTGATAGAGCAAAATAATTCGATCTGCTGTCCGCAACATGGTGCTGTTCTCGTGAGTGACAACCACACTTGTTTGGCAGCCCCCAGGAGCGTGCTGCAACTGGCGGATCAGATCCTCAATCACGGTTGAAGCGATCGGGTCGAGACCGGCGGTGGGTTCATCGTAAAGCAATGCCAAGGGTTTATCTTCCGGGTCTTCTGGATTCTCTAGAATCGCTCGGGCAAAGCTGACGCGCTTGCGCATGCCCCCAGAGAGTTCCGAGGGATAAAGTTCTCCTGTTCCCGCCAGACCCACCATCTCTAGTTTTTGGTCAACCAGGGCGCGAATTTTGTGGCTAGGCAGCCGGGTATGCTGATAGAGCCTAAACCCAACATTTTCATCCACGGTTAAAGAGTCAAACAAGGCAGCCTGCTGAAATACCATGCCCATCCGCAGGCAGGCTTTAGGATCTTCGACTGCACCTAAGTAGCGGTGACCGTGAATATAGACCTCGCCAGCATCCGGAACTGTCAAGCCAGCAATGATCCGCAAAATCGTTGATTTCCCAGTCCCAGACGGGCCAATAATTGCCAGGGATTCCCCGGCATTGATGGTCAGGGTGGTGCCATCTAGAACAATGTGATCACCAAAGGATTGATGAATATTTTTCAACTTGATTAAGGGGGCAGCCATGGATGGGGAAAACTCTAATTAAGCGGTAGACTGACTAACGGTAGATAGGATTTAGCCTTAGACCATGTTTCAAAAGCCGGGTTTGTCATTCTGAGTGGAGCCTAGCGGAACGTTCACGGAGTGTATCCCATAGGATTTAGAATCTAGGGTTTGAGCTACCCATAGAGATGCTTCACTCTGCTCTCGCTCCCTACCCTGCGGGAAGCTAGCTATAGCATGACATTTAGATGCTTTTCAAACGCCTTCTTAGACCAGCAGATTTTGGGCAGAGACTCTTTATGCCAGTCTGAGATCCTTGTTCATAAGCAGAATGATTTCTCAACCGATCCAGTACTACCTACTAAATTATCAACTTAGAAGTTATCTTGTAACGCCAGTGGGTCTGATCCGAAGGTGAGACCGTTGAATTTAAATTTCAGATTTTTGCTAGTTGCACAGCCAAGTGGTTTGCCTTAGGTTCGTCTCCTGCTAGAGTCAAAACCAGCTAGCGGTCAACTTAATTTCCCGGTGTTGTTTTTTCTGGAGCGATGGCTTGGTTAAACGTGGTGCAAGAGACCCTGTTGGGATCAATTCTTAAGATGGTATGACAAATCGATTCAGTCAGGGATTTAAATGGTTGGCCCCAGGGCTTTTTGTTAAGCGCTGGTTGCTTTTAAGTGCTTTGGGGGTGATTTTTGTCGCCCTGGGTCTGGCCACCTCCGTGAAGCTGACGCCGATTTACTATGGGATCCAGTTCACGCAAAATGCCCTGCAGTGGATCACCCAGGCGATTCCCAGCTATATTAGCGGGCCGCTGGTTGTCCTGTGTGGGTTGCTGTTTATCTGGTGGGGGCAATCCCGGACCTTAGGATCAATTACTGAGGTTTTGATGCCTGAGGGCCAAGAAGAGCTAGTTGATCGCCTACTGACCCATCGCCGTCTTAATCGTGGTCCTCGGATTGTGGTCATTGGTGGGGGCACAGGACTGGCAACGCTGCTGCGCGGTCTCAAGGAATCAAGTGCCAATATCACGGCAATTGTCACTGTTGCCGATGATGGGGGCTCCTCCGGGCGGCTACGGCGAGAAATTGGGGTGCTTCCTCCTGGGGATGTTCGCAACTGCTTGGCCGCCTTGGCCGATGAAGAAAAATTAATCACTGAGCTGTTTCAATATCGATTCCGGGCCGGGGATGGCTTAGTTGGCCATAGCTTTGGCAATCTCTTCTTGACGGCCATGAGCGAAATTACCGGCAACCTGGAGCGGGCAATTATCGCCAGTTCTCAGGTTCTGGCGGTACGGGGGCAGGTTGTCCCTGCTACGTTAAGTGATGTGCGCCTCTGGGCAGAGCTAGCTGATGGCCGCCGAATTGAGGGCGAATCGCAAATTACCAAGGCCAAGGGCACGATCTTAAAAATTGGCTGTGACCCGGTCAATCCTCCCGCCTTGCCTAGGGCATTGAAAGCCATTCAGGCAGCGGATTTTATCATTTTAGGCCCTGGCAGTCTTTACACAAGTGTCATTCCGAATTTGTTTGTTCCGGAGCTGGTCGAGGCGATCGCTCAAAAGCAAGTTCCCCGAATTTATATTTGCAATATTATGAGCCAGCCGGGGGAAACGACTGGCTACACCGTTTCCGATCATGTCCAATCGATTGATCAAATCTGTGGCCAGCGAATTTTTGATGCGGTTTTGGTCCAAAAGAGAATGCCCTCCCCTGGGTCTTTGGAGCGCTATGCCCAGGAACAATCCTACCCAGTTCCTGTTGATCGCGAGAACTTACTGAAATCAGGGTGCCGGGTCCTACTGGCCAACGTCATGGATGAGGATGAACAGACCGGCTTAGTCCGCCATAGTCCCCGACGGCTGGCGCGGATCTTATTGCGTTGGTATAGCCGCGTCCAGGGACTTTCAAGCTAATGGCTGATCGAAGTCAGGCAAAATCCTGGACAGTGTTCTTGGCCGATGCAGGGGCCACCTATGACCTCGGCAAAGCTTTGGGGCGATCGCTGAGTGTCGGCAGTGTAATTTTGCTCACAGGAGATTTGGGCAGCGGCAAGACCACCCTGGTTCAGGGCTTGGGCGCTGCCCTGGGGATTACTGAGGCGATTGTCAGCCCCACCTTTGCTTTGATTCATGAATATCCCGAAGGAACTCCGCCCCTCTATCACCTGGACCTGTACCGACTTGAGTCGGCGGAGGTTACGGCCCTGCACCCAGAAACCTACTGGCAGGGGCTAGAGTTCCCCTTAGGAATTGTGGCGATCGAGTGGTCGGAGCGTCTGCCCCAGCAACCAGACCAGTACTTAAGCATTCAGTTGATCCATCAAGAATCAGGCCGCTTGGCTGAGTTGCTGCCGGTGGGTAATTTTAGGCTTTTGCCAGAAGTATTACAGCCCTAATGGCTGGCGGGGAACGGTTTGGGCAATTGCCCAAGGATTAAGCTGGCCTTTCCTACGCCTGGATTTCCCTGCCCCAAAAGCTCTAGGAGCCGAATTGGGACTTTGTTTGAGATAACAGTCTGTTTTGGATAACTTAAAATCATAAACTCACTATCTATTGCGTATTTTCAGAGGATAATGGGCGGGAATAGCGCAACCACACCATGAAGCTCCGTTCTTTTTTCTCTGTGCTCACAGCGATGGTAGGGATATTCCTGCTGATTGCGGTCAGTGGGATTTTCTGGTTAGCTGCCCAGAGCCCTTTAACCCTGCTGCAAGGAGTACACGCAACCCCGACTGCAGCCATGCTAGTGCCTCGCCAGGCCCCGTTGATGGTGTCTTTGTTGGTCAACCCTGATCGGGTAGAATCCTTTCGGCAGGTGATCACGCCCCCAGGCCAGCGGCGGCGATCGCGAGCCGAGCTCAATCAACTCAAACAAAATTTATTAGCCAAGTCCGGATTAGACTACCAGACGGATATTCAACCCTGGCTGGGGCAGGAACTGACCCTGGCTGTCACCACTCTAGATATTGATCGCCAGGAGCAAAATGGCTTACAGCCCGGCTATCTGCTGGCCTTAACCACCCAGGAAGCAGGGGCAAGTCGCCAGTTTCTAGAGCGGTTCTGGCAGCAACAAGCATTGCAGGGACGCAATCTGGTCTTTGAGCAGTATCAAGGCATTAAGCTGATCTCTGCCAAGGACCCATCCCTTGCGAATGTATCGGCTGTAGCCTCTCAAAGTAACTCAGCCGGAACAACGGTGGCCACGGCAATGGTGGGCAATCAATTTGTCTTATTTGCCAATCACCCCAAGGTTTTGCGCAATGCAATTAATAATATTCAAGCGACGGATTTAGAGTTGGGCAGTGCCAAGAACTACCAACAGGCGATCGCCCATCTAGAACAGGGCAGAATTGGCCTGGCCTTTTTAAATTTACCGGCCCTGGCCCGTTGGAATCCTGATTCAGTCGCTAAGCGTGAATCTAAGCAGCCTGATCCTGACAAGTTTGAAAGTCTGGCCCTCTCCCTAGGTCTGGATCGCCGAGGACTGATGGCGGAGACTACGTTGGTGGCTGCCCATGCCAGCTTTGACCAGCCGTCGGTGCCAAAACTCTCCCGTCCAGTTGAAGCCCTGGACTATATTCCGGCAACTACTGCCCTAGCCGCCTCAGGAATTGACTTAGATCAGCTTTGGACTGAGATTTCTGCTAGCCTTTCCAGCTATGACTTGATTGCCAAGTTGGTCAATCAACCGCTCCAGGATCTGCAAACCCGCTGGGGCTTGAATTTTCCTGAGGATATTTTTGCCTGGGTGACTGGAGAGTATGCTTTGGCGATGGTGCCGCCTGCTCCGGCTGGAAGCAACCTTGGTTTAGGACCTAATTGGGTGTTTGTGGCTCAAAGCACGGAGCCGCAACGAACTGAAAATGTGATCCAGCAACTGGATCAAATTGCTCAGCAACACGGGCTAGGGGTTGGCCCCCTGACCTTGGCAGGGAAGCCGATTTCAACCTGGACTCAGTTAATTACGGCTGCCCCTGGGTCCCAGCCAGATCCTGAGACAAAGACTGGAACAACGGTATTGGGGGCCAAGGTGATTGGGGCCCATGCTGGCGTTGATTCCTACCAGATTTTTGCCTCTTCC
>JBGTDP010000075.1:0-8140 GCA_041748255.1 Thermosynechococcaceae cyanobacterium
GGGGCGTCTAGCCAATGTCTCGAGTTCGGCCTGTTCTGATGCTGTCAAAGTGATAGAGGCCGCAGTTAGCCTTGGCATGAGGAGTATCCTCTTACGCCCGACTCCTTAATAGTAGACATTTTTCTGCCGGACGGTACTAGCCTAATTCTTCTCAAACACGTTCTTAGTTCTTGAGTAAAGGCAATAGCTTGATTAGTTGCAACGGGAATCTTGTTTATTCCCACTTTGCCTATACTTCCATACATGGCAACCAACACATTGCCGGGGGCGACAATCTTTGCAGAACTGTTTTCCAGTCCAGCTTCAGAAATCCTTTTCTTTGATTTATAAATATATCCATCATTCAGATCGCCAATAACTAACCAGGGTATATCGCCATCATAATATTGCTGAACTGTAGAACTTGGAGTACCACCAGATCCCCAAATTTCTATTTCCCCTAATTTGACACCAATCCATGTGCTAGGAATTAAAACTTGGCTGCTATTTGTATGCACTGACATATTCTGATGATTTGTTCATTAGAAATCTCCATTATTTCGGCTTTTTAGACGTATCTTCTAAAACTGTAGAAATCAATATTTTCAACTGAGGGACATCTTCCTGAATCGCTTTCCAGATAATTTCTACATCTGTATTGAAATAATCGTGAATTAGTTTATCTCGCATTCCAGCAATATCTCGCCAAGGAATATTAGGGTATTGGTTCCTCACTGAATCTGGAATGCGCTTCACCGCTTCGCCAATAATTTCGATCGCTCTTGAAACCGCAAATACCTTTTCCAGATTTTGTGAGAAAGCTTCAAACTCAATACCTGTTGTAAACTGCTCGATCGCAGCAACAGCATCCAGGATATCCTGCAAATAGTCTTCAACCTCCCGCTTGCTCACAGATAGATTACCTCTGCCAAAATCCGATCCCCAATATGGGGCTTTAAACCAGCCTTATGCACCAGATCGACCTTGACTCCTAGATTGTCGCTGAGATAGTTTTCCAGGTTGACAAATCTCAATAAGCTTGGTGTTTCAGAAAACTCTACCAGCAGATCTACATCGCTGGTTTCCGTCTGTTCCTGCCTGACATAGGAGCCGAAAACCCCTAATTCTCGAACTTTGTAACGTTCTTGCAACAATGACTTGTGTTGTCCCAGCCATTGCTTCACTTCTTCTAATGTTTTCATCGGCTCTATCGTCCGCTCAAGGTAAGCACAGTCCAAGATCTAGCTTACCCTGCTCGGTTCTGGGAGATAAAGAGGGTATCAACAGTTACTCAACTTTCTCGACCTTCTACTGAATGGACATAGTTATGTCGCTTCAACCTATAAGGGACAAGACAAGCCATCGTCCACGAACAGAGCCTTCAACCTGATCACTCCAACAGCCTAAAGCATTCACTCATGAAGCCTAACAAGCAAACTTGCGGTTACGTCCCCACATAGGACTGAGCGGCATAACTATTATTAGACGGAACTTATCCGGCTAGCACTCCAAAGTAGGGGTGTTAGCTGAACCATAGTCCTCATAACATTACTCTTAAGGTAGTTAGGCGGATGGTAATTCTCATAAGATCCTGATCTTCTGGTTATGCTGATAGGTTCAGTGCAACTGCCAATGTGGATGCGAATTTCTCAGGATGTTAGGCAAAAGCGTTGAAGCAAGTTTCCCTGAAAAAGTTGCTGGACAGGGGTTCAGTATCCCCCTAGGATTCCCTGGCGCTTGGCCCGACGTTCTGCCCAGTGAAAAATGAATACTCCCAGGGCAAAATAGCCAACGCCATTCAGCAGCGCCAGTCCCAGTTGGGAGAAATCTAAGCTTTGATTTTGAGCCATTAGATCCCGCAGCAGACTTGCCCCTAAGGTCATGGGAATGAGAAGTTCGACAATTTTCAGCGGTCCGCTCCAGCCCTCGGTGGGCACTGCCAGCATAAATAGCAGCACAAATTGAAGAAGTCCCAGGAGTTGCTGCACTCGCTTAAATAATAGGGCTAAGGATCCGGCGATAAAGGCCAGACCATAGGCCCCCAGCAATACAGTGAACAAAGGTAAGAAGAGGCTGGGAGGGAAATAAAGGTGGCTGCCTGTGATCAGCATAATCAGGCTCAAAATCCCGACAATCAGAGAAAGCCGCAGGGTGAGACTGGCGATCGCTCGGGCCAAAAAAATCTTTAGCACCCCAAAGGGAGAGAGCAAGACCTGCTCCAGGGTTCCGGTTTGGGCTTCGGCTTGCAGACCTAGGGCAATATCCCCAATGATAAAAGTGACCAGAAACCAAAGCACATAGCCCACCACAATTGCATCCAGACGGTTCCCCAGCGCCAAGGCACTAGGACCAGCAATATAGCTAGCGCTGAGAAATAACCCATAGAAGATGATCGTGGTGATCAAAACCACACTGATTGAGTCAACCGGATAGCGGATAAACTCTGTCCAAATTCGCTTTAGTTCAGCCCCAAGCAGTTTAATCATGATCACGAACCAGTTTTAAGAAAACCTGCGTCAGATCCGCTTGATCCTGCTGCACCTGAATTAAAGGGAGCGGCTTCAGGGTTGCCAAGACTTGGTAGAGGCCCTCCGGGGGGCCACTGTAGAACACCGCTTCTTCAGTGGCCACTGCGTCTAATGCTTCCAGTTTGGTTATTTTATCCGGGTCAATAGGGCCAGCAACTTTGATCCGATACGCTGCCCCAGAAAATTGCTGGATTAACTCCCGAGTGGGTTTCTCAGCAATAATTTGGCCGTTTTTGATAATCGCCACCCGGTCGGAGACCTCCTCAGCAACGGTGAGTTGGTGGGTGGTGAGCAAAATCGCGCATCCTTCTTGAGCCACCTCCCGCACCAGGGCCTTGACGGTTTCACTGGCTTCAACATCCAGCCCCAGGGTCGGTTCATCCAGTAACAACAGTTGGGGTTGGTGGACCAGGGCCACAGCGATCGCTAGTTTCTGCTGCATTCCCCGCGATAGCGCTTGCACTGGCGTCCGGCGTTTGTCCCCCAGGCCAAACCGCTCCAGCAAGGCCAGACCCTGACGCCGAGCCACCCCAGGGTTGAGTCCCCTTAACACCCCAAAATACTCTAGGTTTTCGATGGGGGTCAGTCGCCAGTAAAGATTGCGATTGCCCTCTAAGACGGCCCCCAGCATTCGCAAGGCTTTGGGATTTCGATGGGGATCTAAACCGGCAATTCTTACCCACCCAGTATCCGGCTGAATCAATCCGGCGATCATTTTGATACAGGTGGTCTTCCCCGCCCCGTTCGGCCCCAGAAATGCCATCACTTCCCCAGGCTTAAGCACTAAAGAAACATCCCGCACAGCTTCAACCTGCTTGCCCCGGCGCTGATAGGTTTTGCGCAGCTTAGCCGCTTCTAGAGATTTCATTGGCGATCAGGATCAGGGATATCAATTCTCCCAAAAATAATCAGCCGCAGGCCGGGAAGCCTCAGGAAGCTGCTGGGGGTTTAAGAGCAGAATTTTTTGCTGCAGCGGTTCCGGGCGTTGATCCCTCCGCCGGGTCACACGGCTGGGAATCCCGTCGCCATAAATCACATGACCCTGACCGGCTAAAACCACCACCTGGTAGTCCGGGTTTTGGTTAAGAAATTTAGCGATCGCCGCTGCCATGGTTTCATCCCACAGCACCTGAGCCTGGAAAAACCGCTCAAAGTTATCCGCTGCCCCGGCGTGTTGATGGGATTGCTGATAAATCTCCAGCAGTCGCTGGCGGTAGGCAGGGTTATTTGTTTGGATTTCCTTTAAGGGGGGAATCCACTTCTGTTCTGCGGAGGTCAAGCTGGACAATCCTTTCTGAGCGACTTTACGGGTGACTTCTGTGGGGGTATTCAGGGCAATCAAAGGGATCTGCTTCTCCCTGGCGAACCTTAGCACTGGGGCGTAATAATCCCAGTCAAACCCCCAGCGCTGATCGTACTGGCTTTGCGATCGCAGTTGAGCTTCGGTGATTTCCCCAGCGATAAATTGATCCAAAGCCTTCTGGTAAGGGCGCTGAAACATCTCCAGGGCCACGGCGATTTTAGAGTTTTGGTTATAGAGGGAGCGGAGGATCTCCAACTGGGCAACATGATCCTGGGGGCGATCGTGGGTTTCACCCAGATAAATCACCTGGGACTGGGCCAAGCGGGTCAAGACCGTTTCTCGGTTCAGGTTACCGGAGATTGAAGGACTGGTAATCCGTTGGGCAACAGCGGGTAAGCTCCAGAGCAACACCAGGCCCAAACACCAGGCCCAAAGCTTTGAGACTGCCAGGATTGAAGTCATGCTCGGTTAGCTTGAATTACCTAAAATACAGATAAAGAATTCAGCCTTCCCCAGTGTAGCTGCTTCCCCCTAGAGGGACTTGATGGACCTGCCGATTATTTATCACCCCGATTATGTGGTCCCACTCCCTGACGGACACCGATTTCCGATGTCCAAGTTTGGGCAGTTGTATGAACTGTTGCTCAAGCAAGACATCGCCACTGCCAACCAGATCCATGTACCAGAGGTTCCTCCCCTAGCGTGGATTGAGCAAGTCCATGCCCCGGCGTATGTGCAGGCTTACTGTCAGGGCACTCTGGACCCCAAGGCTCAGCGGCGGATTGGCTTACCCTGGAGTGCCGCCTTGGCCCGCCGAACTTGCACGGCTGTGGGGGGGACAATTCTGACGGCGAAGCTGGCGCTGGCCCAGGGGTTGGCTTGTAATACCGCTGGCGGCACCCACCACGCCTTTCCAGCCTATGGCTCTGGGTTTTGTATCTTTAATGATCTAGCGATCGCAGCTCGGGTTTTACAATCCTTGGGTCTAGTGGAAACCATTTTGATTGTGGACTTAGATGTACATCAGGGGGACGGAACCGCGTTTATTTTTCAGGCAGATCCGAGGGTGTTCACCTTCTCGATGCACTGTGAAGTTAACTTTCCGGGCACTAAGCAACGCAGTGATTTAGATGTTCCGCTGCCCCCAGGCATGGAGGATGAGGCGTATTTACGAACCTTAGCAGACTATTTGCCAGGGATTCTCTCCCAAGTCAAGCCGGATTTGGTGCTCTATGATGCTGGCGTCGACCCGCATCTAGCTGATCGCCTGGGCAAATTAGCCCTGACGGACACGGGCCTGTTCCGGCGGGAGATGCAAGTCCTGAGTACCTGCGTCGCCCAGGGCTATCCAACCGCCTGTGTGATTGGGGGCGGCTATGGGGATGATTTAGAGAGCCTGGTCTATCGCCACTCGCTGCTACACCGAGCCGCCAGTAGTGTATACCAGCAGTATTATCTCTAAAGCTTTTTGGGCTGATGCAAACGGTTCGACTGCCGATTCAAAAAACCCTGGCAAACGGAACTCAAGTAGAACTGGATTTTATCCAACCTCAGGAGCAGGAGGCCGTGCGGGCGCTGCTGAACCGAGTGGTGCTGGAGGGGCAAACCTATCCTCAAGATCGGCCTCTGTCAGCCCCAGACTTTGCTGCCTATTGGCTCGCAGCAGATGCCTTTGTGGTTCGCGCCGACGGAGAGGTTCTAGGGGGGTTTTATTTAAAGCCAAACTTTCCAGGGCGCTGTGGTCACATTTGCAATGCTGGGTTTATTGTTCAACCCGCGATTCGGGGTCAGGGGATTGGGCGCTGGATGGGGGAAACTCTGTTAGACCTGGCTCGGTGGCGGGGCTATGGGGCAGTGATGTTTAACCTAGTCTTTGAGACCAATAAGCCCTCGATTAACCTCTGGCGATCGCTGGGATTTACCACCATCGGGCGAATTCCCCAAGCGGCGCACTTAGCAGATGGCCGGATGGTTGATGCCTATATGATCTACCGGGCCTTGAAGTAGCTTTGTCTAAGATTGTCCCGCATCGCTACGTTGCCCCTTCAACTTGGTTGAAAGTCTTTAATCGCCTCCACCAGCTGCATCAGTTCAGACTCTAAAGTAAAGTAATGCACACAGGCCCGGACGCAGTTGGGATCTAGAATTAACCGCACCATGATCTGCTGGGCTTCTAAAAATTCAACTAGCTGGCGGTGGGCCTGACCCTCAACTTGAAATGAGATTAGACCCGCTTCCGGGGAAGTACTGCGCAGGCATTGAACGGTGGGGATCTGGGCCAAATGCTGCCACAAGCATTGACTTAAGCTGAGAATTTTGTCATAGCGCTCGGCTGCCGTGCCCCAGTCCTGGTGCAAGGAAATAGCAGCCCTGAGACCAGCACAGAGGGGAAATGCAGAGGTGGCAATCTCAAATTTGCGCCCATCCGGCTTCCAGCCTGTGGGATGACCTTCGGCATCCATGGTGATCCCTCGCCAGCCAATAAAGGTGGGGTGAAGAGATTCTATAGCCTCAGGCCGACTATAAAGTCCGCCAAGTCCCTCGGGGCCACACCACCACTTGTGGCCAGTGAAGGCATAGAAGTCCATATCCAGCTCGGTCAAGTTTAGCGGCAGCACTCCTACAGACTGAGCCGCATCCACCAAAATAGCAAGGGTTCGCTCTGAGGCGGCATAGCCGCGACAGGCAGCGACAATCTCAGCCAGGGGTAAAACCTGCCCGGTATTCCAAAGGATATGGCTGATCACCACCAGACGGGTTCGGGGCTGTAGATGTTGAGCCACAACCGCGGCTGGATCGCCAGTATTCAGGGTCTCCAGCAACGGGCAGGTAGAAACTTCAACTTTAAATCGCCGCCCAATTTCCTGGGCAGCCGCCACCACCCCCGGATGCTCACAGTCACTCAGCAGCAAGTGATCTCCAGCCTGCCACTCAATTCCCCACAAGGCAATGTTACAGCCAACGGATACTGCTTCTGTCAGGGTAATCGTCTCCGGGGCCACCCCTAACTCCGCCGCGATCGCCCCTCGGGTTTGGGCAACTTCTTGGGTAAACCACGCGATCGCCTGGCGGGAAAAAGGCCCCACTTGTTGAACATACTCGTAGGCCTGGTGAATGGCCTCTAGGGCCACTTTGGGAAGGGGACCCTGCCCACCGTAATTAAAATAAAGTTTATTGGCCAGGGCAGCAAACTGCTGGCGATGCTGCTCTAGAGAACGTTTTGCCGAGAGATTTGTCATAAATTTAAGCTGACAGAATTGAGTTGCCTAAATACAGGGAGTGTGCCTCGCAGATACCTTCTATTTGGCAGTCCTATGGTATTGTGACTCAATCTTTTTCGGTCTTGAGATCTAGATCAAGACCTTTACTATTTTTTGTGTGAGGAACTATGACTGTAACGGCTAAAAACAAATCCGTAAAGACTAGCTTGACTGCTAAGAATGGCTTGAGTCTTGGGCTGGCAATCTTGCTTAGTGCTGGGGGAGCTTTGGTTGTAATGGTAGGGGGACGCATGGCAGTTGCCAGGACAGCAGCCTTTAAAACAGCTCAGATTGAGACCCCTGGGCCTGGGGCACCCACGGTTGGCCCTAATGCTGCCCCGAGCCCCCAATTACCAGACCCACCCTCAGAAGTTTCTCCAACCGAGTCGCCAACCCTTGAGACTGCCCCCCCTGAGGCTCCTGTACTTGAGCCAACACCAACGGAGACATTGACCCCTGAACCCGCTCCCACAGAGACTCTAGAGCCGACACCAACGGAGTCCCCCATTCTGGAACCCGATCCTGCTCCCACTGAAGTTCCAGGGACATCCATTAGCACTGAGGTCCGCGAGGCAAATATTGTCTTTGTTAAAACCGCTGAAGATTCAGCCACGCGAGAAATCCCCGGATATGCAGAACGGTTTAGCGATATTGTTGGCAGCGGTCGGTTATTGGTAAACTCTGCCAATCAGGTCACTGGATACTATTTCACCCTTAGCGGTCTGCCAGCCAGCCAAACGCTGCCCTATCACTTCCACGCCGCCAAAAAAGGGTCTCAACCAACTAGTTGTGAAGGTGACAAGGAGTTAGTTGAAGGTGAAACCGCCGGAGAGGTAATCACCGATCTTAGTGAAGCTACCCCCTTGCAAGTCGGTGGCAGCGGGATTGCCGTTGTTGGGATTGCCAGCAATCCAGTTCAACTCTCTAGCCCAGTTGCCCTAGAGGATATTGGCTATCTAAATATTCATTCTCCTGAGGGTTCGCCAGGACCAGGAATCGTTTGTGCTAACGTTCGGCTTGACCCCGGCGGGTTTGTCCGAGAGATGCCAGAACCAGTTGAATCGGAAGAA
>JBGTDP010000076.1:0-1807 GCA_041748255.1 Thermosynechococcaceae cyanobacterium
ACTTGATACCGCTGTCTGACCTCAATTAGACTTTGACCCGTTTCTAGGCTCCAAAGCGCCATCTTCACCGGTAAACTGGCCTTAAAGGGAATACCCAGTTCATTGATGTAGGCGCAGAAATCCCCCGCTTGCTGGGCAGTAAGGCTAGCATCTAGCTTGACTCTAACTACCCAACCCCCAATCTGATGGATTACCGAGATAAAAGAGATAGGCAAGGTAGTATTTTGATGCAGATGCTCTACAACTCGCAGCGTTAAACTTGCATTCGCTAAGTAGTAGAGATAGTCCATAGTTCTTTTCAGCAAAATGTTGCAATGTATCTATTTTCGACAAAGACAGACCCAGATCGGTAGGGGAAAATTACGGAAAGTTCTAGGGAGTTACCCCCAACTCTCTAGCAAGTGTTGAGAGAAAATACTGACTTTGAGTAGGAAGCCTTACATCCCCGTTGACGCTGCGACATCAGATCCAGATCTGAGCTTATCGAGCTATGACTACGAGTTGCCAGAAGAGCAGATCGCCCAAACGCCAGTTAATCCTAGAGATAAGGCTCGGCTTCTGGTTATAGAATCAACCCCCCAGCACCATCATAGTCAATTTTATCGCTTGCCAGAATGGCTGCAACCGGGCGATCGCTTGATTTTAAATGATACGCGGGTAATTCCAGCGCGGCTATTTGGTCACAAGCTCACCCAGGGGAAACCGCTAGCAGTTGAAGTGCTGTTGCTAGAAGCCCAGACAGATCACACTTGGCTCGCCCTTGTGAAGCCGGGTCGTCGTTTAAAACCAGGCGCTTGGATTGAGTTTGGTTCTTCTGAGCAACCCCTGCGAGCAAACGTTGTCGCCGTTGATCCGGCGACTGGCGGACGGATTCTCCAGTTTGAGCTACCAGTCGGGGAAACTTTAAATCCAAGACTTGAACAGCTCGGTCAGGTACCCCTCCCGCCCTACATTCAAAACTCTCAAGCTAACCCGGATCAATATCAGACGGTCTACGCAGATCGCCCTGGGGCCGTCGCAGCTCCCACGGCGGGCTTGCACTTTACCCCCAATTTGCTGCAGCGGTTGCAAGCTAAGGGAATTGACCACAGTTTCCTCACCCTGCATGTGGGAGTGGGAACGTTTCGTCCGGTGGAGGCAGCAGATATTACCACCCATGCCATGCACCGCGAGCGAGTCGAGGTACCAGCAGCGACTATTACTCAAATTCATCAGACCCAAGCGGCGGGGGGAAGAATTATTGCCGTGGGCACCACTGTAGCCCGAGCTCTAGAAGCCGCGGCCCAGGGAGGAACCCTTCGGCCTTACAACGGTAAAACAGATCTGTTTATCTATCCAGGCTACGAGTGGCAGGTAGTGGAGGGATTAATTACAAATTTTCATCTGCCGCGCTCTAGTTTGCTGATGCTGGTGAGTGCTTTAATTGGGCGGCAGCGACTACTGGATCTTTACCAAGTTGCGATCGCCGATCAATATCGGTTTTATTCTTTTGGAGATGCAATGTTAATTTTGCCATCCGCCAGGATTGGCTGACCTGGCTGCAAATCTATCCAATCCCCTTTAGGCAGTTGGAAAATCAATCAAGGTTTGTCGATAGGTTTCTGGCCTGCCGGTATCAAAGGATCGTCCCTTGACCATACACCCGATCATTCCTGCTTCCTGCTGGAGCTGATCCAAACAGGAAGTTAGCTGAAACTCCCCTCTGTCTCTAAGATTTTGGCTGATCTGCTGCTCAAGATAATCAAAAATTTGGGGGGAGAGCACATATAAGCCAAAGATCGCCAGCAACTCATTTGCGGCTATGCCT
>JBGTDP010000077.1:0-11596 GCA_041748255.1 Thermosynechococcaceae cyanobacterium
TGCCCACGGCCTCCGAAAAGGGGGCCCAGTTGGTCCCAAACTGAAATTCCATCGGAATCCCTGTGGCTACCCCGATCCCAAAGTTAAGCACGTAAAATTTTGCCCAAAAACGAGCGTGGTAGTAGTAGTCAGGATTGCGGGTCTTCAGCCACAGCCCCTCGACAATGACCAGATAAATCCCCATGCCGGTGGTCAGCACCGGCCAGAGCATGTGGAAGATTGCCGTCAAGGCAAACTGCATCCGCGATAGGACCACGGTGTCGGACAAAAACGTCATGGCTTTACCTGGATGAAACGCCAATTTTGAACCGTTTCAAACCCTGGTATATCGCAAAAAAACTCAGCGTGCCGCTTTTGAGGAATTTTTAAGGCTATGGTCTACTGAGAACTTGGGAATTAAAAATCCAGCCGTTCTCCTCGCTTGTTCTTCAGGGTCTTTTTTAGGTCATTGTTGGCTTTATATCCGGGGCTAGGCTTGAGCAAGGCTTCAGATTCAGCCGAGAGTGTCATCGGATATTTCACCAGTGCCATCAGTTGCTAGCTCGTGAGGACGATTGATGAATCAAGAGCAACCGATCTCTCTTAACCAAGCCCGAGCAGAGTTTCAACGGCTCTGGGGTTATGCAGACTTTCGGCCTTCCCAGGCAGCGATTATTACTAGCTTATTGACCCAGCGGGATGCTTTGATTGTCCTGCCGACCGGAGCAGGGAAATCGATTTGCTTTCAACTGCCAGCGATTCTCCAAACCGGTCTGACTCTGGTGATCTCACCCCTGATTGCCCTGATGGAAAACCAGGTGGCAGAGCTTCGGCAACGGCACCTGCCAGCAGCGCTGTTTCATAGTCAACTCTCCCCCCGGCAACGACAGCAAACCTTGAGAATGCTGGAGACCCAAGCCCTACGACTGCTGTATCTCTCCCCAGAATCTTTACTCAGTCAGGTCATTTGGCAGCGGCTGTGTGATCCCAAGCTGAAGCTCAATGGTTTGATTTTGGATGAGGCCCATTGCCTAGTTCAGTGGGGGGATACTTTTCGCCCCACCTATCGGCGCTTGGGGGCGGTGCGACCAGCCTTATTAAAGCTGCGGCCGGGGGCTTCGATGGCGATCGCTGCCTTTACGGCCACTGCTGATCCCCAAACCCAGCAAACTCTGCAGACAGTCTTGAGACTGAAACAACCAGCAATCTTTCAGCAAAGCCCCCATCGAGCAAATCTCAATCTGCAAGTGCAAACCTGTTGGACCCCCAGGGGCCGACGCCAGCAGGGGTTGAAATTAATTCAAGCCCATCCAGGTCAATCCGGCTTAGTTTATGTTCGCTCCCGCAAGACCAGTGAGTCCCTAGCAGCGTGGCTGCAAGCTCAGGGTCATAATACCGCTGCCTACCACGGTGGTCTACCGGCCCCGGAACGCCGTCAGGTGGAAAGCAACTGGCTAGCGGGTCGAGTTCCTTTTGTCGTCTGCACCAGCGCCTTTGGCCTCGGGATCAATAAATCGGATGTGCGCTGGATTATTCACTTTCATCCGACGTTGACCCTGCCGGAGTACGTCCAGGAAGTCGGTCGGGCCGGGCGCGATGGCAACCCAGCGATCGCCTTGAGTTTGATTAGCGAACCAACCGGATGGCTAGACTCAGAAGATCAGCGGCGGCAGAAATTTTTTATCGACCAGCAGCGATCGCAGCAGGCAGCAGCAATCCAACTCGCCCAGACATTGCCCCCACAAGGAAATGTCGATACCGTTGCCGACCAACATCGCCAGGGAACCATTGCCCTAGCCCTGCTGCACAGTCAAGGCCAACTGCGGTGGCTTGATCCCTTCTGCTATCAGCTTTGTGACTCCCCAGACCAGCAGCCTAATCTTGATCCAAACCAACCAGTGCAGCGGATGAAGCAGTATTTGCACACCCAAGACTGTCGCTGGCAGTTTCTGCTATGGGCCTTTGGCTTTACTTCTGCAGCCAATTGGCGCTGTGGTCATTGCGATAATTGCCGCAGTCGCTAAACTAAATCTGCTTCGGCTCAGCGAGCGATAAATTTCAATCGATCCAGATTATTTTAGGCCACATTATCTAACCAGCCACAGTCTGTGCAGTCCCAGAGCATCCGGGGCGCATCAGCAAGGGGAAACTTATAGCCGCAGTCGGGGCAGCAACTGGTAAATAAGGGATGGGTGCTCACCACTTGAAACTGCTCCGCAGGAGATAACCGGGAGAGAACCTGAGTCAGTGGGTGGGGCTTAAACCCTTCATTTGATTTTGGTGATTTTGGGTTGCTAGAGGGTGCGTGCATTGGATTAACTCCTTTGGGAACAAAATCCCCCTGTTCTGTCTCGAACTTGAGATACATATTGATACCCCATCTCTTCCCTGGATTAATGCATCTGAGAATACAAAGTTGAAAATTCCTCAGCCTTATTCTGACATCAGACTCGGGCAAGTTTCCCTAGTTTATCTAAAGGCTAAGGTCAATCTCAGAATGCCTCTTTAAGATGGAAGGTGAAAGTTTGCGTTCGCAGAAATCCTAAGCGTCCAAACCCATAGAGCGCAACTTAATTGCGGGGAAAGCATGAAAACGACTGACAATAATCATCTTCGCTTTGCACACGAATTTGCCCTTGACCGGGACTGTACCACCCTCTCTCGCCATGTCCTGCAGCAACTCCAGAGCTTCTCTCCTGAAGCTCAAGACCTGAGTGCGATGATGAACCGCATTGCCCTAGCGGGCAAACTGATTGCCCGCCGCCTGTCGCGGGCTGGTTTAATGGAAGATGCCCTGGGGTTTACTGGTGATGTGAATGTCCAGGGGGAAGCGGTCAAGAAAATGGATATTTATGCCAATGAGGTGTTTATTTCCGTTTTTGAGCAAAGCGGTCTGGTCTGTCGCCTGGCCTCTGAGGAGATGGAAAAACCCTACTACATCTCAGAGAATTGCCCAATTGGGCGCTATACCTTGCTCTATGACCCGATTGATGGCTCCTCAAACGTTGATATCAATCTCAATGTTGGCTCGATCTTTTCGATTCGCCAGCAGCAGGGCGCTGATCCCGATGCCTCTGCCCAAGATTTACTCCAAAACGGTCATCAGCAGCTAGCCGCTGGCTATGTGTTGTATGGCCCCAGTACGATGCTGGTCTATTCCATTGGCCAAGGGGTCCATGCTTTTACCCTCGACCCCAGTTTAGGGGAATTTATCCTCTCGGCTGAAAACATTCAAGTGCCTGAACATGGTCCGATCTACAGTGTCAATGAAGGCAATTTCTGGCAATGGGATGAAGCCCTGCGAGATTATATTCGTTATGTTCATCGTCATCAGGGTTATAGCGCTCGCTATAGTGGGGCTTTAGTCGGGGATTTCCATCGAATTCTGTTTCAGGGTGGGGTGTTTCTCTACCCCGGCACTCTGAAGCAGCCCCAAGGCAAGCTGCGCCTGCTTTATGAATCGGCTCCCCTGGGCTTTTTGATTGAGCAAGCCGGCGGACGGGCCAGCACTGGCAATCAGCCCCTGCTGGAGGTTGTCCCCAATGAACTTCATGGGCGCACACCGCTGGTGATTGGCAGTCAGGAAGATGTGGCCTTGGTGGAGTCTTTTATTCATGACCGAGACCGAGAAGCACAACCCATGATTCGCACCTAAAGATTTCAGTCACCCCTTTTGAAAGTACCCAAGCATTGCGTAGGAGATAAAAAAATGGCAAGCAATCCGCTACTGACGATTAACGATTACGGGCAAAGTATTTGGATGGACAATCTCACCCGGGATCTGATTCAGTCAGGAGAGCTGAAGCAAATGAGTGAAACCCAAGGCATTCGTGGGATCACCTCCAACCCAGCAATTTTTGAAAAGGCGATCGCTGGCAACAAAATCTATGACGCTGACATTGAAGCTGGGATCAAGGCTGGCAAATCTGTCTCAGAAATTTACGAGTCGTTGATCTTTCAAGATATTCGGGACGCCTGTGACATTCTGCGCCCGATCTACGAAGAAACCGACGGTCTGGATGGCTATGTCAGCATTGAAGTTTCCCCCAGTCTGGCTCGGGATACCGAAGGCACGATCGCTGAGGCTCGGCGATTTTATCAAGCCATTGACCGGCCAAACGTAATGATTAAAATTCCCGGTACCCCGGAGGGCATGCCAGCGGTAGAGGCTGTGATTGCCGATGGGATCAATGTCAACATCACGCTGCTGTTTGCTGTGGATAGCTACGTTGAATCAGCCTGGGCCTATATTCGCGGCCTGGAAGCCCGGGCTGAAAAAGGGGAAGAAATCCACAAAATCGCCTCGGTTGCCAGTTTCTTTTTGAGTCGAATTGACACCAAGATCGATGACCAGATTGAGGCCAAACTCAAACAGGGCTCTGACCGGCTGGAAAAAGAGGTAGAGCTGCGGCAGATCGAAGGCAAGGTGGCGATCGCCAATGCCAAAATTGCCTACCAGAAGTACAAAGAAATCATCCAAACCGATCGCTGGAAGGCGCTATCTGCTAAAGGAGCAAACACCCAGCGGCTGCTGTGGGCGAGCACCAGCACTAAAAACCCCAACTACAGCGATGTCATGTACGTCAATGAGCTAGTGGGTCCCAACACTGTCAATACTCTGCCCCCCGATACCCTTGAGGCCTGTGCCGATCACTGCGATGTTGCCTCCAACCGGGTTGAAACAGGTGTTGAGGAAGCCAATCATCTGATCGAGAGCCTCAAAGATCCAGACATTGGTATTGACCTTGATCAAGTCATGCAGGAACTCCTAGAGGAGGGGATTGATAAATTCGTCCAGCCTTTTGAGTCCTTAAGCCAGTCCCTAGAAGAAAAGGTGAAGAAATTATCCCCGGTTTAGTTTTAACCCTGAGCAACTGACCCAAGTAACTGGGCATTCAGGCTTGGCGGTTTGGATACCCAGTTTGGCTTTGGTTTAGATGAATGGTTAAAAACCTGGAGTTTTTATCCCCCTCCAGCTCTAAATGTATCCAGCGCACCCCCAAGGGGTGCTGACTTCCTGTAAAACCAGGATAAAGAACTTTTCAGACTTTACTCTCAACTATGGTTACTTTGCTTGAAAATCCCCTTCGGGTCGGCTTGCAGCAGGATCGAATGCCTGAGCCGCTGATTATGGTCATCTTTGGGGCCTCAGGGGATCTGACGCAGCGTAAGCTCGTCCCGGCCATCTATCATCTGAGGCTAGAGCGACGCCTGCCCTCAGAGATAACGATTGTGGGAGTGGCCCGACGAGACTGGAGCCATGACTACTTTCGCGAGCAGATGCGCGAGGGAATTGAACAATTCTCAGATGGAACCAAGTCAGAAGATATCTGGCAGGACTTTGCCCAGGGGTTATTCTACTGCTCTGGGAATATGGATGATCCGGAAAGTTACCAGAAGCTAAAAGCATTTCTCAGTGAACTGGATGAAAAGCGGGGAACCCGAGGCAATCGGGTCTTTTACCTGGCAGTGTCTCCTAAATTTTTTGTCGAAGCAATCCAGCAACTGGGGGATGCCCAAATGCTGGGAGATCCTGCCAAACAACGTCTGGTGATTGAAAAGCCCTTCGGGCGCGACCTCAGTTCTGCCCAAGCCTTAAACCAGGTGGTACAGGAGGTTTGTAAAGAAGAGCAGGTCTACCGGATTGATCACTATTTAGGCAAGGAAACCGTTCAGAACCTGCTGGTGTTTCGGTTTGCCAATGCTATCTTTGAGCCGTTGTGGAATCGCCAGTTTGTGGACCATGTCCAAATTACGGTGGCTGAAACCGTGGGCGTAGAAGATCGGGCTGGCTACTATGAGTCCTCCGGGGCCCTGCGGGATATGGTCCAAAACCACCTGATGCAATTGCTGTGCCTGACGGCCATGGAGCCACCCAATGCCCTGGATGCCGATAGCATTCGCACTGAAAAGGTCAAGGTGATCCAGGCCACCCGGCTGGCGGATTTGCATAATCTAGAACACTCAGCCATTCGCGGCCAATACTCCGCTGGCTGGATGAAGGGCAAACAGGTGCCAGGCTACCGAGAAGAACCAGACGTTGATCCCCAATCTTCTACCCCAACCTTTGTGGCCATGAAGCTGCTAATTGACAACTGGCGCTGGCAAGGGGTTCCCTTTTATCTGCGAACTGGTAAGCGTCTGCCAAAAAAGGTTTCCGAGATTTCAATTCAGTTTCGGGAAGTGCCATTTTTAATCTTTCAATCGGCGGCCCAACAGGCAAACCCCAACGTCCTAGCCATGCGAATTCAGCCCAATGAAGGCATTTCTTTGCGCTTTGAAGCCAAGATGCCCGGCCCCACCTTAAGAACCCGCTCGGTAGACATGGATTTTCGCTATGGCTCTTCTTTTGGAGTCGCCACCTCTGATGCTTATAATCGCTTGCTTTTAGACTGCATGATGGGGGACCAAACCCTGTTTACCCGTGCCGATGAAGTTGAAGCGGCCTGGCAGGTGGTGACCCCGGCCCTGACAGTGTGGGAATCTCCCACTGATCCTAGTTCGATGCCTTTCTACGAGGCCGGAACCTGGGAACCAGCGGCAGCGGAGAAAATGATTAATCAGAATAATCGCCGCTGGCGCAGACTCTAAGCTTGAGCTGATGTATCCACTTATTGCTTATCGCTGCTTACAAACACACCTATGACTTCAAAATCTTCTCCCGTTGTTTCTCTCCAGGCGCCTAAAGATGTTTCCCTAGGGGAAATTGAGGCGGAGCTGAGCAAAATTTGGCAGGGCCAAAATGCCTCTGGAAATGGGGGTGCGTCGCCAGCCGCAGCCCGAGCAGCCACCTTTAGCTTAATTGTCTATGAACCGGAAGAAACTCAGCAGCTCTTGGCAGCCCTAGGATTTTATAGCGGTCCCATTGATGGGATCAATGGCCCTCGCACCGATGCCGCAATTCGGGCGGCTCAGGAAGCCTATGATCTCAAGGTTGATGGCAGAGCTAGTTCAGAACTACTTGCCAAACTGCGAGAAGCATTTACAAATCGCCAGGGAGCTTCCCTGGCCGGACAAAACACTGCCCCCCAATATGCCCTCGACTCTAGAGGGGCGGGGTTTGCCGATGCGATCGCCAGTCAAAACCCCTGCCGGGTGATTGCCCTCTGCCCAACCAGTGGCAAGGATGAGGGGGTTGAGGCCCAAGTCTCTGCCTACTGCCCAATCCAAAAGCAGAGCCGTGCCACCCTGATCTGCTGTGAGTACATTACCCTGCGAGGAACCACTGCCGCCCTAGAACGGGTAAGTGACTTAGTTCAGTCCCTCGTAATTGGGGAGCTACCAAAGTTTCTCTGGTGGAAGGCAACTCCTGAAGAAAATCAGACCCTGTTTGAACAGTTGGCCCCCCTGTGCAGTAACGTAATTGTCGATTCTAGTTTTTTCGGTCAGCCTGAGAGTGATCTACCGCAGTTACACAACTTGCTAGAGCAACGGATCAACGTTGCTGACTTGAATTGGCGGCGGTTGTCGGCCTGGCAAGAGCTAGCCGCAGAGGCATTTGATCCCCCTGAGCGGCGGGCGGCGTTGCAGGAAGTTGATCGGGTCACCATCGACTATGAAAAAGGCAATTCTGCCCAGGCATTGATGTTTTTGGGTTGGTTGGCCAGCCGCTTAAACTGGCGTCCCCTATCGCTGCAGGTAGAAACTGAAGACTACTACATTCAGCGGATCAAATTTGTTGCTGCTGCTGACCAGCGTCCGATTGAGGCTGAGCTAGCCGCTATTCCGACTGCTGATGCCGGGGAGATTGTTGGGGATCTAATTGACCTGCGGCTGACTTCCACCAACCTAGAGGCTGACTGCTGTACGGTTCTTTGTTCTGAAACAATGGGCTGTATGCGCATGGAGGCTGGGGGCGGTGCCCAATCCTGCCGGATTCAACAGGTAACTCCCTTTCATGATCAAAATGCTGAGGTCTTGCTAAGTCAGCAATTGCAAAATTGGGGCCGAGATAGCCTCTATGTAGAAAGTATGGTGGTCACGGCTCAGATTTTGGCCCTATCCCCCTAGTCAGCTTGAGCTGAGATAGGTTAACTGGATAAACTGAGGTCTTGATTTTTTTCAACCTCAAAATTTCACCGAGCTCTGGTCCTGGCAGCGGCTTAACCCTTAAACTTCCAGAAAAAGGCTGCTTAACTGGACTGATATGACCCTGGTAATTGCTGGAGAACGCAGCGGTGTCGGCAAGACAACCGTTACCCTGGCGCTGTTGGCATCGCTTCAGCAGCGAGGAGGCCAGGTTCAATCTTTTAAGGTTGGCCCTGACTATATTGATCCGATGTTTCATCAGCTGATTACCGGACGCCCTAGCCGGAATTTGGACCCTGTCCTCACCTCTGAAGCCTACCTCCGCCAATGCTTTGCCCGCCATACTCAGACGGTGCAACATGCTTTGATTGAAGGGGTCATGGGGCTGTTCGATGGGGCCGGAGAAACAGGTTGGGCTAGCACCGCTCATATTGCCCGCTTAATAAACTGTCCGGTTTTATTAGTATTAGACTGCGCTCGCCTAGCCAGATCCGTGGCAGCGATCGCCCACGGCTACCGAAGTTTCGACCCTCGGGTGCAGCTTGCCGGGGTGGTACTGAATCGGGTAGGCAGCGATCGCCATTTGGAACTCCTCAAAACCGCCCTGGAACCTTTGAATCTGCCAGTCCTAGGGGTTCTGCGTCGCCAGGAACAAATTGAGATTCCCGATCGCCACCTGGGACTGATTCCCACTGCTGAGCTATCCAATCTCAAGGATCTCGTTAGCACCCTAGGGCATCTGGGCAAGACTTGTTTCGATTGGGCAGCCCTGTTGCCCCTGCTGGCAACCCAGCCTCAACCCACAGATAGTCCTAGCTTCCGAATCCCACAACAGGAACCGACCAGGGTGCGAATTGCCCTGGCCCAGGATCAAGCGTTTAGCTTCTACTACGCTGACAATTTAGATTTACTGACTCAAATGGGAGCCGAACTCGTTCCCTGGAGTCCCCTAGCAGATCCAGCTCTACCTGAAGGCATTCAAGGACTCTATTTGGGCGGTGGTTTTCCAGAAGTGTTTGCCCCAGCCCTAGCAGAGAATGTTGCAGCACGCTCAGCCGTTGATAGCGCGATTCGAGCGGGGATGCCCACCTATGCTGAGTGTGGTGGTTTAATGTACCTGGGTAAAACCTTGACTGATTTTAGGGGTAACTGCTTTCCCATGGTTGGCCTGCTGTCGACGAATGTTGTGATGGCCCCGCGATTAACTTTGGGCTACCGGCAGGCGATCGCTTATCAAGATAGCCCCCTGTTAATGGCTGGCACCAAAGTTTGGGGCCATGAATTTCACCGCTCTCGACTTACCCAGCAACCAAACTCTGCTTTATTTGATCTGAGTGGCTACGGTTCGGGATCGCGGTCTCTACAGCCAGAAGGTTGGCAATGCCATCAACTCCATGCCTCCTACTTACATCTGCACTGGGGCGATCGCCCAGAGCTTCCTCGGCGCTTCCTTGAGCACTGTGCCCGCTGGGTAGACCCGAGATGAAGCTTTCCCTATCTCACTACCTGGGGTTGGCTGGGATCATTGTTTTGGGGACCTTGCTGCGGTTTTGGCAGTTGGATCTCAAACCCCTGTGGCTGGATGAAGTAATTACGGCTTTATTTAGTTTGGGCCAAGGTTACGATCCGGTGCCCCTGGGCGTCACGTTTGATCTCTCGATTCTGAACCAGATTTTCACACTGCAACCCCAGACTACTTGTTCTCAGATCGCGCAACTGGTGAGTCAGCAATCGGTGCATCCGCCTTTATTTTTTTGTGCTTTGCACACCTGGCTAGGGTGGTTCTTTTCTGCTGATCAATCCTTGGCTTGGAACTTGCGGGTGTTTCCGGCTCTGGTTGGGGTGGGGGCGATCGCAGCGGTTTATGCCCTGAACCGGGTGGCTTTTTCTGCCGCTGCTGGGTTGATGGGAGCGGCCTTGATGGCGGTGTCTCCTTTCGTGGTTTACCTTTCCCAGGAGGCCCGGCACTATACGTTGCCCCTGCTGCTGATTACCCTGGCCTTGTTGGGGTTAATTCAAATCCAGCAGGATGTATGCGATCGCCAGCGGTTACGCCCCTGGGTGTGGCTGGGATGGATCGTTGTTAATAGTTTAGGATTCTACGTTCACTATTTTTTTCTGCTGGCTTTTATTGCGCAGGTTGTAACCCTGACTGGGTTACTTCTGTGGCAGCATCACCATATTCAGCGCCGCCACTGGGGAGCAGTGGGACTGGCGATCGCAGTTGTGATTCTTACCTACCTGCCCTGGCTGCCAACCCTAATTAGTCACACCAGTCGCCCGGAAACCGATTGGCTTTCCCTGACGAACGCTAGCTGGACCCGCTATCTAGCGCCCTTGTACCAAACTCTGGCCGGGTGGATCATTATGGTGATCACCTTGCCCACCGAGGGCCAACTGCTTTGGGTAGCTATTCCTATGGGAGTGCTGATGATTTTGTTTGCCGGGTGGCTGAGCTGGCAAAGCTGCAAAGGCATCCGCCAATGCTGGCGTGATCCCCAAACACGGATTCCCACAGGACTTCTGATCAGCTTTACCCTCTGTATTCTGCTGGAATACTTGGCGATTATTTATATTCTGGGCAAAGATATTACCATCGCGCCTCGCTACAACTTCACCTATTACCCTGGTATCTGTGCCCTGCTCGGGGCAGGATTAGTCGCCCCCCAGAGAACTCGGCTATTCTCTAGCCACCGGCGACGAAGAGACCTGAGACAAACCCTGCCGCTGATCGCTGGGATTCTCAGTTGTGTGTTTGTGGTCAATAATCTCGCTTTTCTGAAGCCTTTTGCCCCGGAGCAAATTGCCAGAGAGATTACCCAGATCTCACCCTTGACAGTGCTAATGGCCGCCGACAGCACCCAGGATCTGGCCTTGGGGCTGAGTGTGGCCTTGGAAGTTGAGAAGCTCAGCCCTGGGACTGCAAATTGGGGGTTTTTCCGGCGCAGACCCATTGGCACCAGCGAGGGACTGATTTGGCAATCTCCGCCTCAGATTCAACAGCCCCTAGCAGCTCATTTGTGGGTACTGGGCACACAGTGGCAGTCGTCTGACTTCCCGCCTCAGTTGCTACTGAGCCAATCTTTGCCTGGCAAGTCCTCAGAATTAGCCTGTAGCCGGGTTCCTGACCAGTATTACTCTGTTGGGATTCCGCATCAGTTGTATCGATGCCTTAAATAATCCCCTCAATGATTAGAACTTGAGTGATCCCCAAGCCGTGCCTCTTAGAAATACCAGCAAGCTAGGTGCAGAAAATTAGTTTGGGGGTGAAGTATATTAAGGTATTCAGTGGGCGATAAGCCGCTGTGGCTTCATAACAAGTTTTTTGAAAGCATGGGAAATCTCATTGGTGTTTGAGCTGGCAGATTTATTTGGGGTTACAGGTAGCCAGAACTGAAGCAAAGGGGGAATAGTGCAACGCAGGATCAGCAATCCAAACATTTTTCAGAACCTCTCTGCCCAGATCCAACGGTTGCCCTCAGGTATACAGGCTGGGCTACTGGTGGTGGCTTATGTCCTGACTGGGCTGGTGTTGAATCGGTTTGCGGCTGCGTTTGAAAGTTCCTGGCACGTTACCCCCTGGCATCCT
>JBGTDP010000078.1:0-1751 GCA_041748255.1 Thermosynechococcaceae cyanobacterium
GCCAATGCCTGGTCTGAGAACAGGGCTTCAATTTGGGGATCGGCCCATTCAGCCGCCATCTGCAAAAATTTTGGATGGTCATTGACACAGTCCATTTGCAGGTAGGTTACATCCGGGCGCTTGCGCCGCAGGGCATGAATAATATGGTGAACATCCAGAAGGGTTTCATGATTCTCCGTGGCAAAGCCAATCGGCATAAACACAATTGCCGTAGCCCCCAGGTCGATTAAATTTTTGGCTGCCTGCTTAGCATTGGGTTGGGTCCAATCAATCAAAGGGGTGTCGTGGTTGAGCCAACCCACAGAGATCAGCGGATAGCGGTGCATCAACCGCTCTCGCACCAGATCGTATAGAACTTGACTCTCATAAATCCCCGAGACAAATCCTTTGGCCTTGTGGGGGCAGCCATGGTTCATCAGCACAATGCCCGTCTGGGAGGGCAAGTGAGCAACCGCCAGTTCCTGAGTAATTTTCTCCTCTACTAAGCGAGCTGCCAGATCAAGGTAGGCAGGTTCGTTATAAAAAGAGGGGATATACCGCATTCCGGTCAGCCAGTGGTTTTGGCCATCGGCCAACTCAACCAAGGCTTTATTCACCTGCTCAACCGCAATCCCACTGGTAAAAATTGAGTCTACAACCAGCAGCGGATAAATCAATAACTTATCAAACCCCTGCTCTTTGATCTCAGCTACCACCTGTTGAGGCAGAAACGGCGCACAAAAGTTAAAGGCTTTAAACACCTGAACGCGATCGCCCCAGCGAGACTGGAGGTGGGTCTCAATCCCGGCTCGCTGCTGCTCAAAAATCTGATTGTGGGGTGAGATGAAATGATTATGCTGGTGATCCCACTCGTGCAGATCAAAAATTGCCAGCAGCCTTGCCAGGGGTGGGTAGATCCAGGTGGGCACAGGCGCAAATTTAGCGGTCAGAAGATTCAGGGCCTGCTCATTGTAGTTGGCAAAATCTTCGTAGCTTTCGACTTCTCCATATCCCATCAGGAGTACAGCAACCCGATCTGAGCCATTCAACTGGCTAACGGATTCTTGTTGCAGTTGTTCGGGAGTTGCAACCACTTAGTATCCTCAACTTTAGTAATCTCTATAAATCAAAAAATTGATGAAGTTCCCAGGGCATAGAGTGATCATGGGAACTGCCCTAGGCTTTCATCATCGCTGACTAGGGTAACACCCCCTCCTAGGGGAGGGGATAAAGAAAATCAATAATCCTACGAATGACAGAGCTGCCCAACGAAATCAATTCATTTAGCCGATGACCATCGTTATTTGCCCCGGAATTCATCATCCAGCTCTGACTCAAGCCTTTTGGCAGGGCTTAAGTGCTGCTAGAACGTTGCCCGAAAATCCTCTGCTCAAGCATGATCCAGAAGCCATTTTGAAAGAGCCTCTGATTCTTCCGCCTCAGATGCCGGTTTACTCCCCAAATCACGTCTTAAGGTTTCTGCAGCAGCATTGCGAATCGGAACCACTGCTATTCCTCTGTTTTAGTGCCGGGGTTGTGGGGGGATTTGGGGCGGCTCGCCGTTGGCAACAGCAAGGGGGAAACATTTCAGCCTTAATAGCGATCGATGGCTGGGGGGTTCCTCTGTTGGCCCATTTTCCGATTCACCGCCTCAGCCACGATCCTTTTACCCACTGGAGTTCCCGTCTACTTGGGGCAGGGGAAGATAGTTTCTACGCTGATCCGGGGGTAGACCATTTGGCTTTGTGGCGATCGCCACAGAGGGCTCAAGG
>JBGTDP010000079.1:0-3429 GCA_041748255.1 Thermosynechococcaceae cyanobacterium
TGTTCGGTCACAGCCATAAACAGATGCTCCTTACTGGGGAAATGATAGTAAAGTGAAGCCTGGCGAATGCCGACGGCGGCAGCAATCTCTTGCATCTTGGCGGCCCTGTAACCTTGTCGGCCAAACAAATCTTCAGCCGCGCTCAGAACCCGGTCACGGGCCTCTAGTGGGGGTGAGTTGGACACGGGCAGCCAAAGTTAATCATAGGTTCCCTACCTACTTATTAGTAGACAATCCACCCTGTACACATAGCACGGTCAGAAGCCTTGTCAAGCATTCGTGTCATAAGCCTGTGAGGAACTAAGAGGTTCGCTAAACTGAGGCAAGTTCTATAACCATTACCGGAAAACCAAGGGGAACCCATGGGGACTCAGCCATACGTTCGTTGGTTTGGGCAGTTGAACCTCAAGGACGTGGCGATCGCCGGGGGCAAAAATGCCTCCCTCGGAGAAATGATCCAGGCCCTTAAAGCTCAGGGGGTACAGGTTCCCGATGGTTTTGCAGCCACAGCAGCCGCCTACTGGGAGTTTCTAGCTGCCAACAACCTCAAGCCGCAGATCCAATCCCACCTGAACGCCCTAGCAGCAGGGGAGCAATCCTTAGCAGAGACGGGCAAAGCCATCCGGCGATTATTTGTCCGGGGCAGCTTTCCGCCAGCCGTTGCCGAGGCGATTCAGCAAGCCTATCGAGAGTTGAGTCAGCGCTACCAAACTCCAGAAACCGATGTTGCCGTTCGCAGCAGTGCCACCGCCGAAGATCTGCCCGAAGCTAGCTTTGCCGGACAGCAGGAAACTTTTTTGAATGTGACTGGGGAAAAAGAACTCCTAGATGTTTGCCGCAAGTGCTATGCCTCTCTATTTACCAATCGGGCCATCAGCTATCGAGAAACCAAGAACTTTGACCATCTGGAGGTTGCCCTCTCTGTGGGGGTGCAGAAAATGGTCCGCTCTGACAAAGCCAGCGCAGGGGTGATGTTTTCGATTGACACCGAAACTGGGTTTCCGGATGTGGCAATTATTAGTGCCGCCTGGGGCTTGGGAGAAAACGTTGTCCAGGGAACAGTCACCCCCGATCAGTACACCGTGTTTAAGCCCCTGCTATCCCAGGCGCAGTTCCAGCCAATCATCGAAAAAACCAAGGGCAGTAAAACCAAAAAGATGGTCTATGCCACCGAGGGCACCAAAGCAGTCAAAAACATTGACACCTCTGGGAAAGAGCGTCAGGCGTTTGTCCTTGAGGATCAGGAGATTTTGCAATTGGGGCGCTGGGCCTGTGCGATTGAAGCCCACTACCAGCAACCGATGGATATGGAATGGGCCAAGGATGGAGATACCGGAGAACTCTATATTGTCCAAGCCCGCCCAGAAACGGTGCACTCGCAAAAATCAATTGCTTTGCTTAAAACCTATAAGCTTAAGCAGCCGGGAGAAAAGCTTTTAAGCGGGTTGAGCATTGGGGATGCGATCGCCGCTGGCAAGGTCTGCCGGGTTTTAAGTGCCCAGGATATTGACCAGGTCGTAGATAACAGCATTCTAGTCACGGAAATGACCGACCCCGACTGGGTCCCGATCATGAAGCGGGTCGCCGGGATTGTCACTGACTACGGCGGTCGCACCTGTCACGCTGCGATTGTTAGTCGGGAACTGGGGATTCCGGCGATCGTGGGCACCGGAGAGGCAACGCGGGTACTGCAAACTGACCAAGCGGTAACCATCTCCTGCGCGGAGGGGGATCAGGGCAATATCTATCCAGGAATCTTAGACTTTGAGGCGGTTGAGGTAGATCTTAAAGATGTGCCGGAAACCAAGACCCAAATCATGCTCAACATTGCCAGTCCGGGGGCCGCATTTCGCTGGTGGCGTTTGCCAGCCCAGGGCATTGGCTTGGCGCGAATGGAATTTATTATTAATAATCTGATTAAAATCCATCCCATGGCCCTGGTTCACTACGACGAGCTAGAAGATCGCCAGGCTTGGCAACAAATTCGCGAATTAACCCACGGCTACCCCGACAAGCGCCAGTACTTTGTGGAGCAACTGGCTCAAGGCATCGCCAAAATTGCCACGTCTCAGTACCCTCATCCGGTGATTGTGCGGATGAGTGACTTTAAGTCCAATGAGTATGCAGACCTCTTGGGGGGAAGGGCGTTTGAACCCAAAGAGGCCAACCCGATGCTGGGGTTTCGCGGGGCTTCTCGTTACTATAGCGATCGCTACCAGGCTGGTTTTGCCCTTGAATGTCAAGCCCTCAAACGAGTGCGAGAAATCCTGGGCTTTGAGAACGTGTTAATGATGATTCCCTTTTGTCGCACCTTAGACGAAGCCGATCAGGTGTTAGACATTCTGGCCCAGCAGGGCCTGGAACGCGGCAAGGATGGTTTAGAAATTTATGTGATGGCTGAGATCCCAGCCAATATCATCCTGGCGGCGGAATTTGCCCAACGGTTTGATGGCTTCTCCATTGGCAGTAATGACCTAACCCAACTGGTCCTGGGGGTGGATCGAGACTCCTCTGACCTGGCCCACCTATTTAATGAGCGCAATCCGGCGGTGAAAGAAATGATTCGCCGCTTAGTGGAAACTGCTCACCAAGCCGGTCGTAAGGTGGGAATTTGCGGCCAGGGACCCAGTGATTATCCTGATTTTGCTGCCTTTCTGGTCGAGATTGGAATTGACTCGATGTCTTTAAATCCGGATAGTGTGATTCAGGTCAAAAGATATATTGCCCAAGTGGAATCTAACCCATGAAAGCTGCCTACATCAATCAATACGGCCCTCCAGACGTCTTAGAGTATGGGGAGATAGAAATGCCCCAACTCAAAACGGGCCAGTTGCTGGTCAAGGTTCACGCCACCAGTGTCAACCCGATTGACTGGAAAATCCGCAGCGGCTGGTTAAAGTTGCTGACCGGCAACAAGTTTCCCCTGGTTTTGGGGTTTGATGTTTCCGGGGAAGTGGTTGCCGCTAGTAACCAAGCGGTTCGCTTCCAACCGGGGGAGGCAATTTACGTGCGTCTAGATCAGTTGTCAGGCGGTGCCTATGCTGAGTATGCAGCGGTTTCAGAAAAAGTTGCCGCCCCCAAACCCGGAAACATCACCCATGAGCAAGCCGCCGCCGTGCCCCTAGCGGCATTGACAGCTTTGCAGGCCCTGCGGGATCAAGGCCAACTTGTTCAGGGCCAAAAGGTGTTAATCAACGGAGCCTCTGGAGGCGTGGGCACGTTTGCGGTTCAGATTGCCAAAGCCCTAGAAGCAGAGGTCACCGGGGTTTGTAGCCATAAAAATATTGACCTAGTACTCGACTGCAGAAATAAAGCGAGTATTCATGAGGTTAGGGGTTTGCCAGTGTAAGTCCACTTGAAGGGCTTAGCCATGGTTCGGTTGAAGTACTCGATAAAGTCGAGAATCTTGCTTTTGAGGTCAGCTTGGCT
>JBGTDP010000080.1:0-2206 GCA_041748255.1 Thermosynechococcaceae cyanobacterium
TCAGTCCAAAAATCACCAAAGTTACGATTCTCCTTTTAGGGGACCCCTGACTCTTCTAAGATAAAAGGCAGATGGAATTTTGCTCTAGCTGCAGTTGAAGGTAAATGAGAGAACAATGGGGCTGATTGTCCAGAAGTATGGTGGCACTTCAGTTGGGTCGGTTGAGCGAATTCAAGCGGTCGCCCAGCGGGTTCTAAAAGCAGCTCAGGAGGCAGCGGTAGTTGTTGTCGTTTCAGCGATGGGCAAATCGACCGATGCTCTGGTCAAGCTGGCCCATCAGGTTGCGGCAACCCCCTCCCATCGAGAAATGGATGTGCTTTTAGCCACTGGGGAGCAAGTCTCAATCTCACTGCTGAGTATGGCTTTACAAGCTCTGGGGCAGCCAGCAATTTCTCTGACTGGGGCCCAGGTGGGGATTATTACCGAGCCAGAACATACCCGAGCCCGGATTTTGCGAATCCAGACGGATCGGATTGAGCGTCACCTTAAACAGGGTCAGGTGGTTGTAGTGGCAGGATTTCAGGGAATTGCCCGCACCGAAGATTTAGAAGTTACTACTTTAGGACGGGGTGGGTCCGATACCTCAGCCGTTGCCCTGGCCGCTGCCCTGGGAGCTGATTTGTGCGAAATCTATACCGATGTCCCCGGAATTCTCACGGCAGATCCCCGGCTGGTTCCAGAAGCTCAGTTGATGGCGGAGATCACCTGCGATGAGATGTTGGAGTTAGCCAGTTTAGGGGCCAAGGTTTTGCATCCTCGGGCGGTTGAAATTGCCCGTAACTATGGGGTGCAGATGGTTGTACGCTCCAGTTGGACTGATGCCCCCGGCACTCTAATCCTCTCACCCGTGCCCCAGCCCCGTCCCCTGGAAAATTTGGAGCTAGGTCGTCCGGTGGATGGGGTGCAGTTTGATCTAGACCAAGCCAAAGTTGCCCTGCTGCGGTTGGCTGATCGCCCTGGGGTGGCCGCGCACCTGTTTGGGGAGTTGGGACAGCAACAGTTGAATGTGGATTTAATTATCCAGTCGATCCACGAAGGCCAAACAAACGACATTGCCTTTACCGTCGAAAAAGCCCTGCTGCACCAAGCTGAAGCAGTGGCAACCGCCTTTGGCCCCACCCTTCGCAGTCCCAAGGGTCTGATGATTGGAGACCCCGAAATCTTGGTAGATCAGGGAATTGCCAAGATCAGTATTACCGGGGCCGGGATGATTGGCCGTCCGGGAGTGGCAGCGCAAATGTTTGCCACCCTGGCGGCGGCGGACATTAACCTCCAGATGATCTCTACCTCGGAGGTCAATGTTAGCTGCACGATCGCTGCTGAAGATTGCGATCGGGCGATCGCTGCTTTGTGTAAACAATTTCAGGTCCATCGCTCCTCCGCTCAACTGGTTACCTCAAACTCTAACCAGCAACATCCGCCGGTGCGGGGGGTGGCCCTAGATCAAAACCAAGCCCAGTTAGCGATTCACTACGTTCCAGATCGCCCAGGGATGGCCGCAGAGATTTTCCAACTGCTGGCCACCAAAAATATCAGCGTTGACATGATTATTCAGTCCCAGCGTTCTCGCCCCCGCCAGGGCTTTATTAGCCGGGATATTGCCTTTACCGTCTCCCAAACAGATGCTGAGGTTGCCTATCAGGCTTTGGTTGAGGCAGCCCCAGTCTGGGGATGTGGGGAAGTAGCGGTAGATCTGGCGATCGCCAAGGTCAGTATCGTCGGCATGGGAATGATTCATCGACCTGGGGTGGCCGCACAGATGTTTAAAGCCCTAGCCAACCAGCAAATAAACATCCAAATGATTGCCACTTCAGAAATCAAGGTCAGTTGCGTGGTCGCTGAAGCAGAAGCAATTAAAGCCCTGCAAGTGGTTCATAGCGCTTTTGATCTCTCAGCTCAGCAGTTGCAGGTTTTGGCCTAAGGGGCCTTCAATCTAAGGCTAAGTCAAGATTTTGAAACCTCCTATCCTGGGCCTTGGACAGCAATCACAATTTTGCCCACGGCATGTTCAGTTTCACTGTAGGCGTGGGCGGTGGCAATTTCAGATAAGAGAAAGACGCGATCGATAATTGAGCGAACTTGCCCCGCCTCAATTAATTCTTTGAGATAGATCAAATCCAGGCTACTGGACTGTAAGAGAATTACCTTGGCTTTTTGCCTAGAGAAGGCACTCAAAAAGCTTTGCCAGTAACTTTTAGGCGTGGGT
>JBGTDP010000081.1:0-2004 GCA_041748255.1 Thermosynechococcaceae cyanobacterium
TGTTCTCCCGTCCGATAAAGCTGTGGCGATTGGCCCTCTGTGGCGGTGACATACAATCGTCCCCCCGCTGCTTGCAGAGCTTGCACGGCTTCTTCTAGGACTGTTTGATAAATGTCTGTAGCCGTGAGTGGGGAGTGAAGCAGGCAGCTAATTTGGTTGATTGTGGCTTCGTGGGTGGCTTTTTGCCGGGCCTGGCTGAGCAGATAAGCTTGGGCGATCGCAATTGAGACCTGATCGACCAAGAGCTGAACCATTTTTAACTCTGGCGCTGAGAAGTGCCGAGAACCGCTGTGGTGACAGGCCAGCAATCCCCAAAGTTGTTCTTGATGCAGAATCGGCAGCGTCAGGGAAGAGCCAACCCCCATGCTGGTCAGATATTGGACATGGCAAGGGTCAGCAATGGAGTAGCGAATATCTTCGGACTCTAACATTTTCCCGGTTTCCAGGCAGTCCAACTGGTTGAGGATCTTGCGCTGAGAAATTACATCCATAATCACCCGTTGGCGGGCTTTAACAAATAGCTCCCGCGCCTGAGGGGGAATATCCTCTGCTGGAAAATGCAACCCCAGTAGAGAAGGCAAGCGATCACCAGCGATCGACTCTGCCACCACTTTCCCACTGCCATCGGGATGAAACTGATAAACCTTGACCCGGTCGATCCCTAAGAAGGCCCGAATTTCTAAGGCAGTGGTGGTAAAAATCTCTTGAAGTTCTAGGGATCGACGAATGCGGTTACTGATCCGATTGAGCAGCCCCCCCTGATCTAGGACTTGCTCCAAGTTTGAAGAGGTAGAATCCATACCGCAAACCCTACTAGATATTGATTGTGAGACTACTAAAGTGGAGTGGCAAGATCTGTAGAATCAGCTACCTAAAAGCCAAAGACTCAGCCCCCCTACTCTTGTTACCTTAGCCTATTACTGTTTCAGCAGTAGGTAATATAACTCCCCAGTGCTGTTCATTAACCCAGCCCGATGTCCGGCCTCGGGGCCCGTGCCCATAAACACATCCACGCGCCCCGTTCCTTTAATGGCGCTTCCTGTATCTTGATCTAGGACATAGCGACTGACCACCGGAAAGGCAAATTGGCCATCTGCCCGACGGCAGGGGATCTGAGTTTGAACCAGCGCTAAGGCACCGGGGGGCATCACTGACTTATCAGTGGCAATGGATCGCTCTGCGGTCACCGGCACCCCAAGACTGCCTGTAGGGGGAGCACCATTGGTTGGCCTAAAAAACACAAAGCTGCGGTTGCGGGGCAGATAGCGGCTCATCTCAGCAGGATGATCCTGGAAGTATTGCATTAACTTGGGCAGGGTTAATTCGGCTAGGGTGAATTTGCCATCTTTGACCAATTCTTTGCCAGCACTGCTGTAGGGTTGATCAGTTTTACCCGCAAAGCCCACAGTTAGGGTGCTGCCATCGGTGAGTTGCAGCCGGGCTGAACCTTGCACCTGAATTAAAAATGCCTCTAGGCGATCGCGCAGCCAGACCAATTCCAATCCCCTCAGGCGTCCTTTGGGGCCTTGCAGGGCGTCGGCTCCTTCTAACTGTCCCCGAGTCGGGTTTGGTTTAGGCCACTGTTGAAAGTATGCGGGTAAACGATAAATTGGATAACGATACTCAGCGGTGGGCACGCGACTAGCCTTATAGGTGGGCTCAAAATAGCCGGTAAAGGCCACGGTTCCCTGGTTATCCTGGCCAGCCGCCTGAAAAAACACAAATTCTCGCTGCACGGCAGCCTGCAGCTCAGCAGGAGAGCGAGATTGGATCAGCAATTGCCGAAACCGCTCTAAACTGCGGTGAACCCGATCGCGGCTCACCCCAGGAACTGGATATTGACGGTATTTTCTCCCCGCTTCAGCTGTCTGAAGATAGCGCAAGCTGTGATCAACCGACTTTAGTAAGGTTTGTTTATCCCCGCTATGCCCTGGTTGTCCCCAAAGTTGGCCGTCAAACCCCAGGTTCTGTAACTGCGCTGGCGAGGTTGGCCTCAAGGGGGCA
>JBGTDP010000082.1:0-6626 GCA_041748255.1 Thermosynechococcaceae cyanobacterium
TCCCCCTGGCCCAAACTGCCCAGCTTCCGCCGAATGCCCCCTCCCGGGTGACCTTGGTGGTTGCGCCGACTAACTTGATTAGTTTACGGATTATTGACCTGGTTCAGACCTGGGATTTGCAACAAGGCAATGTTTTTAACAATGATGTCGGGGATGCCTGGAACCTGAACAAGATTGCCTTTGCCCAGTTGTTGGCGACACTTTTTGCTCAGCGCGATCGCGTTGTGGTCCTCTCCGGAGATATCCACTACGGCTATGCAGCTTGTTTAAATTACTGGACTCATCCCCAATCAAAAACGCCAGACTCCCATGTCTTGGTCCAACTAACGGCTAGCCCCCTTAAAAATGCCGAGTGGAAAACTCAACTTATTCACACCAAGCTTAAATCAGTTGCCCTAGAGCAACCCCAGGATTGGGTTGGTTGGCAACAACCACCCCAGCTAGTAGAAATTCAGGTGATGGAGGAACGCTCCCGGCAGATCACTGTGGAAGTTCCAGAGGGGCCGGTGATTAAAGAAATTCAGCCTGCCCAGGGCAATGGCGATCTTGCTTGGCACCTAGCAATCAAAGATTCTCAATCTGAGCCAGACTGGCGCTATCAGGTTCAATGGAGTCGCCGGGGAGCAGCCTGTCCGCTGGCTTGGGAGAGCCCTTTAGACCAAGCTGCTGCGACCCCATCCCCTCTAGGCTGGTTTCAGAACCGCAAATTTGGCTTGTCCTGGCTCTGGCGCAACCGCTGGTTCCAAGAAGGAGAGGAAGTGGTCGGTCAAAATAATCTCGGCCGCGTCAGCTTTTGGGGGACAGAAGATTTAAACCAACCCCAGACCGTGATCCAAGACCTATACTGGTACTGTCCCTGGAACCCTACCCAAGTCTTAGCTAGCCGCTATCGTGTGGCGCTGCCCCTCAAGCCCCCACCCCCACCTATCGGGATGATTGGCCCATTTTTAAACAAACCCTGACGTTTTGGAGTTTTTCAACCTTAGGGTCATGGTGGATGCCCCTTAGCTCGATGGTATGATAGCTAGGAAATTATTCAGTAAGGATGAGCTACCTTTATGGCGCAGACACCTGTTTCCCCAGTGGTCCTAGTCATATTAGATGGTTGGGGGTATCGAGAGGCAACTGAGGCCAACGCAGTTGCAGCAGCAAAAGCACCCGTTTTAGAGAGTCTATGGTCAGCTTATCCCAGCACGCTGATCCAAACCTCTGGTAAGGCTGTGGGTCTGCCCAGGGGTCAGATGGGCAACTCAGAAGTCGGTCACTTGAATATTGGGGCGGGGCGGATTGTCCCCCAGGAGCTGGTTCGGATTGGGGATGCGATTGAAGAGGAAGATTTTTTTGCCAATCCGGTTCTGGTAGATTTCTGCCAAAACCTTCAGCAAAGCGGGGGCAAGTTACATCTGGTTGGTCTTTGTTCAGAGGGTGGAGTTCACTCCCACATCAGCCATTTGTTTGCCCTACTGAAGCTGGCTAAAAGTCAGGGCATTAAGGAAGTTTGTATTCACGCAATTACCGACGGTCGCGATACCCAGCCTAAGGAAGGCAAAGGCGTTGTTGAGCAGATCCAAACCTATATTGACCAGGCAGGCATCGGACAGATTGTCACCCTGAGCGGGCGTTATTATGCCATGGACCGCGATCGCCGTTGGGACCGGGTGCAGCTTGCCTATCAGACCATGACTGAGGATGGCAGTGGCGATGGCCGTACTGCGGCTGAGGTGCTAGCAGAAGCCTACGCAGAAGAGACAACGGATGAGTTTATCCTCCCGGTTCGGCTTGCCCCCGGAGCAGTTGCCTCTGGAGATGGGGTAATCTTCTTTAACTTCCGTCCCGATCGGGCTCGGCAACTAACCCAAGCCTTTGTTGATCCTGACTTTGACGGGTTTGAACGAGAACAGATTCAGCCCCTGCACTTTGCTACCTTTACCCAGTACGATTCTCACTTGCCGGTTCAGGTTGTGTTTAAGCCCCAAAATCTCAACAATATTCTGGGAGAAGTGATAGCCCAGAACGGCTTAAAGCAATTACGCACCGCCGAAACCGAAAAATATGCCCACGTCACCTATTTCTTTAACGGTGGCATAGAAGATCCGTTTGAAGGCGAAGATCGGGTGATGGTTCCTAGCCCGATGGTTCCTACCTACGATCGCGCTCCAGAGATGTCTGCCCAGGAAGTCACCGATGGTCTCCTGGCGGCGATCGCCAAACAAATGTATTCCCTGGTGGTGATCAATTACGCCAATCCAGATATGGTTGGTCACACGGGCAATATTGAAGCCACCGTTACAGCGATTGAAACCGTCGATCGCTGCGTTGGTCAACTTCTAGACGGGGTGATTAAAGCCGGGGGCACCCTATTGATCACCGCTGATCATGGCAACGCCGAATATATGCGTGATCAAGCTGGAAATCCCTGGACTGCCCATACCACCAACCCGGTCCACTTTATTCTCGTGGAGGGAGAAGGGCGCAAAATCCCTGGCCATGGCACGGAAGTGGCCCTGCGATCCGATGGCTGTCTTGCCGACATTGCCCCGACCATCCTAGAGATACTACAATTACCTCAGCCCCCTGAGATGACGGGTCACTCGTTAATTCAACCGCTAGAGGTCCAGGTTCGGCCCAACCGCAGCCCGGTCAAGCTTCACCTTTAATCCATTTTTTACTTGAGAATATTGCGATGTTAGTTCAGATTTTAGAAGGTGTTTGGGTTTTCTCAGCCTTGAGCTTGATTGTCCTGGTCTTGCTGCATAGTCCTAAGGGGGATGGATTGGGGGCAATTGGCGGGCAGGCACAACTATTCACCAGTACCAAGAGTGCTGAAACAACCTTAAACCGGGTCACCTGGACCTTGACAATTTTGTTTATGGGCCTGACGGTGATCCTGAGTGCGGGCTGGTTGGGGAGCTAATCTAAAGCAGATGGGTAGAGGACCTAAGCTGCGGTTCAATTCTCAACTGCCACAGTGGCTAAAGCTACTAGGGGTGGCCCTGGCAGGGGGATTGCTAGCGATCTGGACCCATACTTCGGCTGTGGCTCAAGAGCGGGTTGTCACTAGCCTTGATCAGCAGCTGATTGAGGTGCTGCCTTTGCGCCAGCATCCATTGCCACCGTCTCTGGTCAGGCTAGCTCACTCGGATAAACACGGAGATTACTTTACTGAGGTAAAACCCACAGAGGTCGGTTACTTACTGTGGAGTCAGTTTCCAGTCCAGGTTTATCTTCAAGCGACAGACTCCCCCTCCCTGAGTTATAACCAAGCCTGGCGGCAAGCGGTGACGCAGGTAGTGAATGAGTGGAGTCTTTATCTACCTTTGCAGATTATTGAAGATCCGCAACGGGCGGATATCACCATTCTTCAGGCCAGTCCTAAGCTGCAAACAGGTCGAGTCCGTTCGGCTGAAACTCGCTACGAGCTGTTTGTAACCCCCCAAGGCACCTTGGGGCATCGCTGCACCGTATTTATCCGTCCCCGGCAAACGACTAAGTACACTCAAGCCTCTGTTCGCCATGAGCTGGGTCATGCCCTGGGCATTTGGGGTCACAGTGCCCAAGAAACCGACGCCCTCTATTTTTCTCAGGTCCGCAATCCACCCTCGATTTCACCTAGGGATGTCAATACCCTCAAGCGAATTTACACGCAACCCACACGGCTCGGCTGGCAGGTTCCTCAAAATCTACAAAATCAAGCAGGATTGAATCTTAGCCAAACCGCCCGCTGACGTACTCTTTGGTTGATTCCACCTCCGGGGTTTGGAAAATCTGTTCTGTAGGTCCATACTCTACCAGTATCCCTGCTGGCTTGCTGCTGTCAGACTCCTCTGACAGGTTAAAGAAAGCCGTCAGATCTGATGCTCGAGAAGCCTGCTGCATATTATGGGTAACAATCACAATTGTGTAGTTTTCCTTAAGCTCCTGCATCAGATCCTCAATCTTCAAAGTTGAAATAGGATCCAGGGCAGAACAGGGTTCATCCATAAGTACAACATCCGGCTCAATAGCGATCGCCCGGGCAATGCACAGCCGCTGCTGCTGTCCGCCAGATAGCGAGAGACCACTTTCCTTGAGTTTGTCTTTGATTTCATTCCAGAGGGCAGCGCGTTTAAGCGATCGCTCAACCAATTCATCGATATCACCTTTGTAGCCAATCAGCCTCGGACCAAAGGCAACATTGTCGTAAATCGATTTAGGAAAGGGATTGGGTTTTTGGAACACCATCCCAATTTGCCGCCGCACTTCCACCGGGTCTACTTTAGGTGCATAAAGATCCTGATCGTTGTAATAAACTTTACCCTCTGCTCGAAATCCCTTAACCAGATCATTCAGCCGATTAAAACATTTCACTAGCGTGCTTTTACCACACCCGGAAGGACCGATCAAGGCAGTAATTTTCTTCTCTGGAATATCCATAGAAATATTCTTTAGAGCTAAAAAGCTGCCGTAGTAAATTGAAAGGTCTTCGGTACGAATAATCGATCCACGTTTATTGGCAACGTTGCTGTTAGCTTGTTTAGGAGTCCGGTGGGTTTCAAAAGGCATAGAACATCATCTAAGTAAAATAATAGGGACAGAGAACCAGAGATTTAAATTGCCGCGGTTAATAACGCTTGCTGAGTTAATTGTATTGCAATGACTATTGCTAAATCGAACCTCATATAGCTTCAATAGGTTTGGCGGCGCGTCGCCCAGCGAGCAATAATACTGGTAATCAGGACCATAGCCACCAGAATCAAGGAACCTGCCCAGGCTAACTCCTGCTGGCCCTGATAGGGAGTGGTTGCATAGTTAAAAACCAAGACTGAAAGAGTTGGAGTTGGCTCAAAAACGCCGTTGAGCCAGTACTGACTGAATAAGGCTGTAAAAATTAAAGGTGCTGTCTCTCCAGCAGCCCGCGCAATTGCCAGCATGATGCCGGTAGTGGCAGCGGCAACCGATGCCGGTAACACGACTCGGCTAATCGCTTGGAATTTTGTTGCCCCCAGACCCACGGCAGCCTGACGAACATCACTGGGAACTGCTTCCAGCGATTCTTCGGTCGTTCTGACAATAATGGGCAACATCAAGACTGCCAGGGCAAAGCCACCGGCAACAGCAGAGAAGGTTCCGGTGGTTAAAACAATTAAGCCATAGGCAAACACCCCGACAATAATTGAAGGAACGCCGCTGAGCACATTATTAAAAAAGTTGACCCACTGAGCAAACCGGCTTCCTCGACCAAACTCAGACAAAAAGATTGCAGCTAGGATCCCGATCGGGATACTAATCACAGCCCCCAAGGCCACCGTCAATAACGTTCCTAAGAAGGCGTTACCAAATCCTCCGCCTTTAACCAGCGGGGGTGGGGGCAATTCAGTAAATAGTTCTAAACTTATGCGGCCAGCACCTTTGATTAGAACGTAGGAGAGCACCGCTATTAAGGGTATCAGGGCAATTACGACACAGGCAAAGGCCAGAATCGTCATCACCGTGGCAAAAAGAGTTCGGGGGGTAAATTGGGTTTTTTGGAGGCTCCGGGATGATTCGCGCCCTGTGGAATCATCAGCTTGAATGGGGATAGCCATGGTGGAACGATCAATACAATACAAAGGATAGAGGCAGAAGATCACAGGCTAAATGCGAATCCGAACGCTCCGAACCAGTAACTCGGCAAGAATATTGACGATCAGGGTTAAGGCAAACAACAGGAGGGCAGCGTACATGAGAGAGGCAATTTGAAGGCCACTAGCCTCCGCGAATTGATTGGCTAGGAGGGCTGAGACGGTAGAGGCAGGCTCAAAAATAGAGATTGAAACATTGCTGGCATTACCAATGACCATCGTGACGGCCATTGTCTCGCCCAGGGCGCGGCCTAAGGCCAGCATTGTTCCACCAATAATTCCAGAGAAGGCTGTTGGAATTAAAATTTTAATTAGGGTTTCCCAGCGGGTTGCACCGAGGCCATAAGCTCCCTGACGCAGTTCCCGAGGAACCGAGACAAGGGAATCCCGAGAGATGGCCGCAATCAGCGGCAAAATCATAATGGCTAAAATCACACCGGCAACATACATCCCCGGTCCTCGGGGCGGTGTCCTGAAAATTGGAATCCAGCCAAAGTTCTGGTTCAGCCAAAGGCCAAGTTCTCCCAAAATCGGAATCAGGACAAAGATTCCCCAAAGGCCATAGACTACACTCGGAATGGCGGCTAGCATTTCTACAAGAAATACCAAGGGCTGCTTCACCTTTGGGGGCAGAAAATCTTCGCTCAAAAAGATGGCAACCCCAAGTCCAATGGGTAGGGCAAGCAGCAGGGCAATTATAGAGCTGACCAGGGTTCCGTACAAATAAGGCCAGGCTCCGTATTGATTCTCCACCGGATTCCAGACGGAGCTAAAAATAAAACTCCAGCCAAATTGCCGAATTGCTGGCATGGCCTGAAGGGCAACCTGAATTGCGATTGCAATCAAAGTAACTCCAACAGTCGCTGCAAAGAAACCAGTCAGCCACTGGAAGCCAATGTTAACGTTGCGGGATAACTGAGACACCTGGCGATCGCTTGTTGCCTGAGAATCGCTGCTCAAAGCCATGTTTTACTCCAAAAGTACCCAGATCCGCTCAGGAGCTTAACCGCAGCGGATCTGGGTTTA
>JBGTDP010000083.1:0-7916 GCA_041748255.1 Thermosynechococcaceae cyanobacterium
TTTGGTCTTTGAGTTCCTGCAGCAGGCGCTCAATCCGCTCTGGGTCGGTCTTGGCATAGCGGGCTGAATAGATACCGGGAGCTCCCCCCAGGGCATTCACCGCTAAACCTGAGTCATCGGCGATCGCCCAGTGCCCCGTTGCCTTAGCCACCTGAGAAGCCTTTTGACAGGCATTGGCGGCAAAGGTAGTTCCGGTTTCGGCAATCTCTAGCTCCGGGGGCATCAACTTTAGCGTCCAGGCTGAATTCTGAAGGAATGCTTGAATTTCTAAAAGCTTACCTGAGTTTTGCGTTGCGACAACAAGCGGTAGGACCATGATCCCTTAATTGAAACTAGTTCTAGTATCCTGCCAACCGCGACGCTGCTGCTCGGCGGATCACTCTAAGGCAGTCGACCGCTCAGACTGGCAATAACGGCGACTAACTCCCCTGGCTCAACTGGCTTGGTTAAGTAGGATTGAAACCCAGCCAGTAGCGCTTGCCTGCGGTCTTCGCTGCGTGCATAGGCTGTAAGGGCCACGGCGGGGATCTGGCCGCCTTGATTGGGTTCCAGAGCTCTGACTTGCCGCAGAAGCATGTAACCATCCTCAATCGGCATCCCAATATCGCTGATCAGGATGTCAGGTTGGCACTGCTTGATCTGGGTTAGCGCTTCCTGGGCAGAACTGGCAGTAATCACTTTAGTGCCACAGGCTTCCAGGATTGTTGTTAGCAGCTCGCAGGCATCAGCTTGATCATCCACCACCAGGATCTGTAAGCCATCTAGTTGGATCGGACAATCAAACGGAACTTCTGTCTCTACAGTCGGATTCACTTGGGTTTGATCTTGGTCCTGCTGACGCACAGCCCGCAGGGGCAGCCGCACTGTAAACGTGGTTCCCTCTCCCTCACCGGGGCTATCTACCACAATCGATCCCCCATGCAGTTCCACCAGGTGACGGGAGATCGCCAGTCCCAAGCCTAAGCCGCTATAGGATCGGGTGCTACTACTATCTGCCTGGCGGAAGCGATCAAAGACATGGGGCAACAGTTCGGGTGGGATGCCTTGACCGCTATCACTGACGATAATTTCTAGGTGAGAGGTAACCCGCTCTAAGCGAACCTGTACCTGTCCTCCCTTGGGGGTGAACTTAATCGCATTCGAGAGCAGGTTCCAGACCACTTGCTGCAAGCGATTTGCGTCCCCAGCGACTAATCCGGCCCCTGAGTCCAGGACTAGATTTAGCCGGATTTGTTTGGCTTCTGCGGCCAAGCGAATGGTTTCAACGGCGGCGGTGATCACGGTTGCCAGGTCCACAGGATAGACATTCAACCGCATCTTGCCGGTGATAATCCGGGAAACATCTAGGATGTCTTCAATGAGTTGTTTCTGGGTTCTAGCGTTGCGCTCAATTGTCTGCAGCGCCTGATCCGTTTTGGTCTGGTTTAACTTACCCTGGCGCAGCAGTTGCACCCAACCGAGCATGGCATTTAGGGGCGATCGCAGCTCGTGGGAGACCACTGCCAGAAACTCATCCTTAAGCCGGTTGGCGGCTTCAGCTTCCGTGCGGGCTGCTTGCTCAGATTCTAAAAGTTGAAAGCGTTCAATCTCTAATTGCTTTTGATCATGAATTTCGGTACAGGAGCCAAACCAACGGATGATCTGTCCCTCCTCAGCTCGCAGGGGAATCGCCTGCCCCAGAAACCAGCGATACTGCTGATCCGATGCCCGTTGAAAGCGGTACTCAATGTTGTACTCTTCCCCCGTTTTTAGGCACTCACTCCAAAGCTCAAGGCATCTTTGCTTGTCATCTGGGTGCAGCAGATGGCTCCAGCCCCAGCCTTGGGTTTGCTCTAGGGTCATGCCGGTATATTCGTACCAGCGCCGATTAAAGTAATCATGGTAGCCGTCGGGCTGAGTTGTCCAGAAGAGCTGGGGCACGGTGTCTGCCAAAGTCCGGAAGTTTAACTCACTTTGCTCTAGGGCTAACTCGGTTTGCTTGCGATCAGAAATATCAATAACAATGCCCAGTAAGCGGATTGGGGTGCCATTGCTGTCTGTGTAAACACTGCCTGTGCCCCAAATCCATCGGACCTGTTGATCAGGGTGGATAATTCTGCATTCAAAGTCCCAATTTGTATAGGTTGCCAGGGTATGTTGAAACTTTTGATCGACCGCTAGCCGATCCTGCGGATGAACATGGTTGAGGAAAATTTCATAGGTCCACTCGGGCAACGCTGACTCATAGCCAAAGATTTGATCGTGTTTAAGTGACCGATGGGCGGTATGGGGCTGGGTGGTCAGATCGAGATCCCACTCGCCAATTTGAGAGGAGTTAAGGACAAATCGCAATCGAGCTTCACTTTCTCGCAGGGTCTCCTCGGTTTTTTTGGCTTCGGTGATGTCTTGAGCCACGCCCATCACCTGAACCACTTCACCACTAGAGTCCCGAACGGCAAACCCGCGATCGCGAATCCAGCGAATTGAACCATCGGGACGCACAATTCGGTATTCATTCAAGACAAAGTCTTGCTGCTGACAGGTTGAGGCCACAGCTAGGGCTTTCTCTCGATCATCAGGGTGAATGGTTTGAACCCAGAGAGTGTAATCTTGATAGACTTCGGCTCGGGAGCGGCCCCAGATTTCTTCGTAGGCAGGACTGACATAAATAATCCGAGGTTCTCGAAAATCAGTAATCCAAAAAACATCTTGGATTGTTTCCGCCATTTGCCGAAAGTGAGCCTCACTTTGCCGCAGCGTAGCTTCATCCTGCCGTTGTTGCTGCCGGATCTGGGCTGCCTCAATTCCTCCTTCAATCGCTGAGATCAGCCGATCTTTGCGCGCTTTGAGAATAAAGTCTTGGGCTCCGGCGTTTAAGGCGGCAACGGCAGCCTCTTCTCCCACCGAATCCGAGACAACAATTAGAGGAATATCTATACCCTTGTCTTTGAGCACCGCCAAGGCTGGCAAGGCCCCAAATTCCGGCACAAGATAGTTGCTCAAAATCAGATCCCAAGATTGTCGCTCTAGGGCCGCCTTGAGTTGAGCAGCCGTTTTGACTTGGGCCACAGTAGCCTCATAGTCGCTCTGCTCAAGCACTTGCAACAGGGTGCGAAGATCAGCTTCTGAATCTTCTACAATCAAGACGTGTAGTGGCTTACCCATGCCCCGATTTAATCTTTTTTGAATTTTGTCTGGACCATGGCGATTATCCTAACTGGGATGTCGATAGCGCGGCTAAGCTAGTTGGCACAACTAACCTCTGCTTCGTTATTACATGACCAGGTTGAGGCTTAAGCATGCCCTAGTGATTTTAACTTTATTGCCGTTGGGCAATCAACAGCTAACTCTCAAGGGGCTTAATGCAAAAGATCGGCGGGGCCATGTTCTAAACTAAAGACAGTCGCATTCATGATCCCAGGAGAGCAGTTATGGGCGGGTTAGTTGGCTTTTTACTGTTAGCGGTCTATGTGGGCGGGGCCTGGAAATTTTTAAGCGGATTTCACCACACTCACTTTAGCGAGGGTCGATTTCGCCTGGCCCTGCTTTGGCCAGTGTTTTTGACCAATCGCTCCTACCGACAGAACTTTATGCGGGCCCTTAAGGGTAGCTAGAAATGGATGGCAACCAACTGAGGCGCGATCGCATCCATGGCTAAAAAAGACCGAGCTGCTTCCAATCCTAACCAGCCATTGTCCCAGTTGTTCACCAGTTCTTCCGAGGTCTGGGAAAGTCAGATTACAGCGGTGTCTCAGCGTTTTAATCAGGAGTACCGTCGCCAGGCTTTTGAGCTGCCAGCCGAAGTAGAGGCGATGCCAATCTTTCGGGAATGGGCCGCGGGGACGTTGCAAACTAAAACCGCTTCCCCTTTTTGGAAACTGGCTCAACCCCAGAAAAACCAGCACTGTCTGGATATTGGCTGTGGATTGAGCTTTTTAATTTATCCCTGGCGAGACTGGGATGCCATTTTTTACGGTCAGGAAATTAGTACAGTCGCCCAAGAAGCCCTCAACAGCCGGGGTCCGCAATTAAACTCCAAGCTATATAAGGGCGTGGAATTGGGGCCTGCCCATCAACTGCGCTACCAGCCAAATCAGTTTGATTTAGCGATCGCCACTGGGTTTAGTTGCTATTTTTCTCTTGACTATTGGGAAACGCTTCTGGCAGAGGTGCGGCGGGTTTTGAAGCCTGGCGGAGCCTTTGTGTTTGATGTCTTAATTCCGGAAGCTCCGCTAGCTGAGAACTGGGCAATTTTAGAAACGTATCTGGGGGCGGAAGTTTTTCTTGAGCCCCTGGCGGTCTGGCAAAAGATGATTGAGGCCACCGGGGCCAAGATTGCCAAAACTTCAGCAGGGGAATTGTTTCAGCTTTACAAGGTGCATTTCTAGCGGCTGTGGCTAGGGGACGAATCTGGCTGATAGGGGGAACCCGTGAGAGTGCAGACCTGGCGAGCGCCCTGGCCCAGCACCATTTGCCCTGTACCCTCTCCGTGACCACTGAGACGGCCAAGGCCCTTTATCCTAAGCACCCGGAACTGCGCGTTGTCGTGGCTCGGTTTGAAAGTGAAACCCTCAGGGACTTCTTAATTTCAGAAGAAATTAGAGTCATTCTAGATGCCTCCCATCCCTACGCCGTTGAAATCTCTCAACGGGCGATCGCGGCTGCGGATCAACACTCGCTTCCCTATCTGCGATTTGAGCGTCCCGCTCTGGACCCCTTGGATAGTCACGCCATCATTGAGTTGGAGAGCTGGGATGCCCTGTTAACCGGAACCTATCTTCAGGATCAGCGAGTTCTGCTCACGATTGGCCACCAGCCTCTACATCAGTTTCGGCCCTGGCAGGAGCGCTCAACCTTGTTTGCTAGAATTCTTCCCTCAACGACAGCCTTAGAAGCGACCCTGGCGGCGGGGTTCTCTGCTGAAAGGCTGTTTGCTATGCGTCCGCCGGTACCCCTAGCAATTGAACGCGCACTTTGGCAGCACTGGCAAATCTCGCTGGTAGTTACCAAGTCCTCAGGACAAGCTGGAGGAGAGGCAATCAAGCGCCAGGTGGCTGCCGAGCTGGGGGTCAAACTAGTAGCGATCGCTCGGCCATCCATACCTTACCCCCAACAGACCAGTGACCCAGCAACGGCCTTGGCCTTTTGTCGTCAGTTTTAAAGTTCCTAGTGTTCAGCAGTTTTGAACTGCTAACCAGCAAATAGCTAGTTCTCCCCTCAGGGGATATTGCCATGACTAACTCGCTGAAAGGATGAGTCACCAGAGAAAAGAAACCAGTACACTTGTCATCAGCATCTAGTTCTTCTGGACAAAGGCTAGCGCTATTTCACTCTTGTTCTGGATACCTACTAAGACTTGAAACGGCAGACCTCAAGCGATTCTTTGATCGCACTTTTGCTACCCCTAGCGCTGATTGCTGGGTTAGTTTTGCTACTGAGCCTGAATGCAGGAGACAGCGGTGGAGAATCAGCTGCAAGTAGTCCCCTAGAGGTATGGCTAAAGCTGATTGTGGGCTATCTAGCCGCAGGGGCAGAAATTGCTGCTGCCTTGGTAATTGGGGGAGCCGTCCTGCGGGGGATTACTGCCTATCTGCGGCAATTTTTTTCGCTCTCGCGACAGCATTTTGATGCCACTGAGTCGATTCGACTGAAGTTAGGGCGAGTTTTAGCATTGGGATTGGAATTTACCGTTGCCAGCGATATTCTCCGCACAGCCGTTGCTCCAACCCGCCAAGATATTTTGAATCTGGGGGCAATTGTCCTGCTGCGGACGCTGCTGAATTATTTTCTGGAACGAGAGATCAGGCAGGGAGAAGAAAGTCGCCTACCCGAACCTGAACACAGCAGGGGGCAATGAGTCACAATCGCTTAAGCTTAAAGCCTGTGAAAGGAGCCAATCGTGCCCTGCTGCAGCGCTTCAATTAAAGCTAAGACCAGCAGCACGGAACGAATACGGTGCGAACGCTAGTCACCTCTCAAATCATGGCGGCAGGAATTGGCCTGGTGACCTACTTGATATTCGGACCTGGCTACATATCGGGGGGATCTGCCATGGTCCTGACCATTGCCCTAATGATTTTGCTGGATGTGGTTCATCCGCCTGCGGTCTCAACCTCCCTTGGCTTTGCCCCGCGGACCGGCAATACCAGTAACTTGGCACTTTTGGGTTGGCGGTAGGGATTACAGCGGCCCTGGTTTTGATGGAGCGGCTGGCACTTTGGGTTCTTTCCTGCTACGGCGATCGCTGACCCCGACCCATCCGCTAGAAGTTTAAGCGGCAGGTAGGAGCAGGGGGCAAAACTTCACAGGGGTACAGTCAAGCTATTGCTTCGAGGGACTTTCCTTCAGGGTCTCCAGAAAGGCAAAAACGGCTGGAACCTGGAGGGCCCCGGCCAAAACAGCAACACCAATCACCCTTTCTAAAGGCACGGGCAAACTATAGACCTGCACCCCGGCGGGAATCGGTTCAGCAGCCAGACGCGGCAGAATTGTTGCTCCTAGACCTTGGGCAACCATGCTGACAATGGTTGAATCTTCCCGAACTTGGTAAGCCACCTTTAGGGTTTGACCAAAAGCCGCACAGTGCTCATGAATCCGTAGCCAGCAGCTCACACTCTCGGAATGAAGAATCAGCGGATAGTTGGTTAATTGCTCCCAGTTAAGTTGGGAATTGCTAATCTCAAACGTGGCTGGGAACAGGGCTAGATATTCATCCCGGAATAGTTCCCGGACCTCAAACTCCTGGCTGGAAGGCAGGTAAGTGAACCCTACATCTGCCAAACCTGATCGTAAGGACTGTTCTACCCCCGGATAGTCATCATGCTCAGTGATGCTAATCGCAATTGCGGGGAATCGCTGCCGAAACTGGGCAATAATTTTCGGCAAAATATGGGTGGCAACACTCCGAAAGGAAGCAACTCGAACCTGCCCGCCCTGCAACCCCCTAGCAAGATTGGCTGTCTTTGCCATCTGCTCTAGTAACCCCAGAACCTGATGGGCCTGAGTAATTAGCTGCTCGCCCACGGGGGTTAGATGGGCTCCCTGACGGCCTCGGACAAACAACACTACCCCTAACTCTGCTTCTAAACTAGCGATCGCATGACTGACAGCCGATTGGGAAACGCCCAAGGTCAGGGCCGCCTCACTAAAATTGCCGTGGTCTGCTACTGCCACCAGCGATCGCAATTGAGATATCTTCATTTCCCATACAATGAGGGCGAAAAAATCCTTAGCCTACCGATCAGGAATGCTATTGGGGACGGGGATCTTTCGGAGAGATTACTCACTGCCCCTCCCTTTGTGGGTGCGATCGGTCTTGCTAACAGGTGGAGAAGCTTTTCTAGGGCGTCCCCCCTTGGCACCATTCTTACGAGACGATTCTGCTTTAGCATTAGAGGTTTGTCGTCCTCCTTGTCTGCCTAGCTCAGCCATCCATTCTCTCGTGCCAAAAATATTGGCGACTAATCCGGGAATACTGAAATCGAGGTCTAAACTTTCCCAACGAATACTTCTACCGCCAGGGGTAAGAAAAAAGTCATTGATTTGCTCTGGAGATGCGCCTGCTAGCCCTTGAATAAGATTAGGAGGAAAGCTTGAAATAGCACCGTTCCCTAGCTTGATGGTAATTCGATTATCCAGCCTGTCATAGTGCACTGATTCAGCGCGTGGCTCAGTAATGTCAGCAGTTCTTCCTGCCTCTATTGCTGTTTCTATTTGTTCCTTTAAGTTTTCTTCAGTTAGCTGTTCGAGACTCCATTTTTTAGCCACCATGTATCTCTTTCCATTTCTCTAAAAGCATGTCTTGATTCTCAGCAACCAGGTGTAGTGCCTGAATCGCAACCTTACCTTTCATGTTGTAAATCTGCACGAATGAAGGCGGCACTTCGTTAGTGCCAATATTGATTTTTGCCTCGCATTCGTTGTGGCTGCTCTTCCGA
>JBGTDP010000084.1:0-14369 GCA_041748255.1 Thermosynechococcaceae cyanobacterium
GCTTGATAAGTGAATTGCTAAGGGCCTAACTAAGTTTTAGGCATGACTTCTAAACTTGTTTGTTGGGCAATCTGCTTTCCTTCGTCTAGGAGATAGCTTAAAAAAGTCTGAGCAACAATCGAGAGTTGCTTTCCAGTTGGATAGACAACATACCAGTAGCGCTGGAGAGGAAACCCTTCGACATCTAATACAACCAGGGGGCCATTAGCACCTTCAAGTGCTAGGGAATGAAGCGATAAGACCGATACTCCTAACCCCCCTGCAATTGCCTGCTTGATAGCTTCATTACTGCCAATTTCCATTTCTACATTCATCTCAACCCGGTTCTCTTCAAAGAATTGCTCCACAGCAGTGCGAGTACCGGAGCCTTGTTCGCGCAAAATGAAGGGCTCTTCGGCAAGACGTTGAAGGGAAATATTTTTCTCTTGGACCAGGGGATGATTGTAAGGGGCAATTACCACTAGGGGGTTTTCGATGACTGGACGCGGCTTAATATCTAGATTGCCTGGTGGTTGACCGGTAAAGTAGAGGTCATCTTGATTTTCTGCTAGGCGTTCTAGAAGTTTTTGCTGATTGGTCACCTGTAAAGAGATAGAAATTCCTGGGAACCGCCGACGGAAGGCCCCCAATAGGCGAGGGACAAAGTACTTGGCTGTTGTGGTTGCGGCCAGCCGTAGGTTGCCTTGTTTAAGCCCTTTTAGATCGGCCAGCTTCATTTCCAACTGAGCAAACCGCTCAGACACGTCTTGACTAACAGCCAAAACTTCCCGGCCTGCATCGGTCAGGTAGAGGCGCTTACCAATTTGTTCAAGTAGGGGTAAACCAATGGCTTTGGTAAGCTGTTTCATTTGCTGGGAAACGGTTGGCTGGGTTAAAAATAGTTCTTCGGCTGCCCGGGTAAAACTTCCACACTCTGCGATCGCCTCAAAAACCTTCAATTGATGCAGCGTTGCCTGTTTCAAAATGGGTTCTCACTACTATAGATAGATTCTATTCTATATCTCTGAGAAACACCTTTGTTCTAAAGTCTTTCAACTCCTTCAAGACAACTACAAACGGCAACAGCCTAGGAATTTAGATTGTTTGTGGAACTTTATCAAGCAATATAGCTTAAATGATAAATAGAATAAATCTATTGCTTATATAAGAATTTGGTCTTTTTATCTATCGTTGAGTTCAGCTATCATCAGCTCAGGCAAAGATGAAAGCAAGAAAGGGGTTCAATATGGTTGTCCTAACTGATCAAGTTCAAGCCTCCTGCCCACCGGGGCGGTTGACCTTGCAAACTAGCGAGATCGGCCCCGAGACGACGACCCTGCGATCGCTAGATTGGGACCGCGATCGCTTTGACATTGAGTTTGGCGTTCAAAATGGCACCACCTACAACTCATTTTTAATTCAGGGGGAGCAAAGTGCGCTGATTGACACGTCTCACCAAAAATTTCGCCAGCTTTACCTAGATGCTCTCACGGGGCTGATTGACCTCACAACCCTGAACTACTTGATCATCAGCCATACCGAACCGGATCACAGTGGTTTAGTCAAAGAGGTGCTACAGCTTGCCCCCCAGGTGACGGTCGTCGGGGCAAAGGTGGCGATCCAGTTTCTTGAAAATATGGTCCACCAGCCGTTTGAGTCTTTGATTGTCAAGAATGGCGATCGCCTGGATTTAGGTAATGGCCACGCGTTGGAATTTGTCTCAGCCCCGAATCTACACTGGCCGGACACCATCTTCACCTACGATGCCAAGACGCAGATTCTCTATACCTGTGATGCCTTTGGCATGCATTACTGCAACGACCTCACCTTTGATCAAGATCCTCAATTGGTTGAAGCAGACTTCAAGTACTACTACGACTGTCTGATGGGACCCAATGCCCGCTCGGTACTGGCTAGCCCTTAAGCGCATAGCGAAGCTACAACTCGGTATCGTGGCAACGGGTCATGGCCCTTTGTTACAACACCATATCCCGCAGTGGATAGAGCGCTATCGGGAGTGGAGCCAGGAGCAAGCAAAAGCCGAGCGAGTGGTTGCCCTGTTCTATGTCGAGGATTACGGCCACAGTGACCACCTAGCCAGGGCGATCGCCCATGGGATTACTAAAACGGGGGTCGCAGTCGAACTCGTGGACTTGAATACCGCTGACATCCCTGAGATCCGCGAGCTAGCCAGTACCGCAGCCGGTTTAGTTGTAGGGATGCCCCCTCAAACCACCGCAACAGTTAATCTTCAAGCCGCTTTGAGCACGATTCTGGCAACCGCCCATGCCAAACAGACGATTGGCCTATTTGAGGCCGGCGGCTATGAGGATGAACCCATTTACCCCCTGCGTAATAAGTTCCAGGAAGCAGGGCTGACTGAAGCCTTTCCGCCAATTTTGCTCAAGGAACCGCCCACACAGACTACAGATCAGGTGTGTGATGAAGCCGGGATTGACTTAGGACAATGGCTGACCCGCGATCGCGCCCTCAAGCAGATGAAGGCCCTAGACACGGATTTAGATCGAGCCCTGGGGCGACTCAGCGGGGGGCTTTACATGATCACGGCTAAAAAAGGCGATGTCTCTAGCGCAATGCTCGCCTCCTGGGTGACCCAGGCCAGCCTTACCCCGCTGGGGGTAGCGATCGCAGTTGCCAAAGACCGGGCAATTGAGTCACTGATGCAGGTGGGCGATCGCTTCGTGCTGAATGTACTAGAGGAAGGCAACTACCAGGGCTTAATGAAGCATTTCCTCAAGCGCTTTCCTCCGGGTGCTGATCGTTTTGCCGAGGTCAAGACCTACGCAGCCACGAACGGTTCCCCCATCCTCGCAGATGCTTTGGCCTATCTAGAATGTCAAGTCACCAGCCGCATGGAGTGCAATGACCACTGGGTTGTTTACAGCACAGTACACACTGGGCGAGTTGCTAAAACTGACGCCTCTACTGCAGTGCATCATCGCAAAGTTGGGAACCACTACTAGGCTGGTTGAAATCGGTCACAGATGCAGTAACGCCATTAACTAAAAAAACCGCAAAGTCTATTCATTCCTACCGAGGGTGAACTTGAGCTTGGCATCCGTAGATTCTTGAATTAAACCCCTGCTATGAGGAGCATAAAAATGTACAAGCCACTCAATGACACCCCTAACCCCTGGTATACCTGGCTCAGTCGCGGCAAAATCGTCCGTCTTCTGGAAACTGTCCAAGATTTTATCGTCATCTCTTTGTGCATCGGTCTATTTAGTTTCATGGTCATGCAGCTTCGAGAAATGGTGCTGTCGATGCTACCGCCGCTTGATTTTCCCGATGTGACCTCAGATATTCTGTTTCTGCTGATATTGGTTGAACTCTTCCGTCTGCTGATAATTTATCTGCAAGAGCACCGAGTCTCGATCGGCGTAGCAGTAGAAGTCTCAATTGTTTCTGTGCTAAGAGAAATTATTGTCAGAGGCATACTTGAAACACCCTGGACTCAAGTACTTGCAGCCTGTTCTTTTCTATTGGTCTTGGGGGCGTTGCTGGTGATTCGGGTTTGGATTCCGCCCACCTTCGATGGCATTGACCCAGAGCAACAGGTCTCTAGGCGAAGAAAATCCCAGCTAGAGGAAGCTGAGACTACTGATCATCCCCTAGCTTCACCCCTTAATGCTCATCATTAATCGCTTCCTGAATTGTTTCTTAAGGCCCGGCAAATGTCACATGCTAGATTAGATACCCAACTTTCAACTCGGCCCCGCGATGTCCAGATTGCTGAAATTGGGGCTGATTCAACTGTGCTGCGATCGCGTACCTGGGAACGGCTTAAGTTTGAGGTCGAGTACTCCCGGCAGCGGGGGACAACTGCAAATACTTATTTGATTCAGGCTAACCAAACGGCTTTAATTGATCCCCCAGGGGAGTCTTTTACCCAGCTTTTCCTCCAGGAACTCTCCCAGCAGATTGATCTAGCATCGCTGAGGTATGTGATTTTGGGGCATGTCAACCCCAACCGCTTGGCAACCCTAAAGGTCTTGGTTGAAAAGGCACCGCAAGTTACACTAATTTGCTCCAAGCCAGGGGCAAATGCACTAAATGCAACGGTTCCAGAGTGGGCGTCACGAATTCAAACGGTGCGAGCTGACGAAATTCTAGATTTGGGACAAGGCCATCGGCTGCAGTTTATCCCGGTGACAACCCCCCGCTGGCCGGATGGTTTAGCCACCTATGACTTAGAGACCCAGATTCTCTATACCGACAAGTTTTTTGGTGCCCATGTTTGTGAAGATGCTCTGTTCGATGAAGACTGGAAACAACTAGATCAAGATCGGCGTTACTACTTTGACTGCCTGCACGCGCCTCAGGCTAAGCAAGTAGAAGCAGCACTAGATAAGTTTGCGGCCTGCCCCGCGAAAAATTATGCCCCCGGTCACGGCCCCCTGGTTCGCTACAGTCTCAGTCGTTTCAGCTACGACTACCGGCAGTGGTGCCAGCAGCAAAAAGCCCAGGAGCTGCGGGTCGCCTTGTTCTATGCCTCAGCCTATGGCAACACCGCAGCAATTGCGGGAGCGATCGTGCAAGGGCTGATCCACTCTGGGATTACCGTAGAATCAATCAACTGTGAAATGGTTGATTCCGATGAAATTGCCCAGGCGGTAGAAACCTGTGATGGCTATATCATTGGCTCTCCTACCCTCGGCGGTCATATCCCTGTCCAAGTTCAAACGGCGTTGGGAGTTGTCTTATCCACCGGATCAAAAACAAAGCTTGCCGCCGCCTTTGGCTCCTACGGATGGAGCGGCGAGGCAGTTGATTTAATTGAGAACAAGCTGCGGGATGCCAATTATCGTTTGGGGTTTGAGACCATCCGGGTGCGGTTTAGTCCTACGGATGAAACCCTACAGGGGTGTGAAGCTGCAGGAGCAGAATTTGCCCAACGCTTAAAGAAGTCGAAGAAGCTGCGGGCTCCTCGCCAGGTAATCACCGAAGCCCAAGTGGATCGCACAGAGCAAGCCGTCGGTCGGGTGGTTGGTTCCCTCTGTGTAATCACCACTCACCAAGGGGAATCCCATCGTGGCATGCTGACTTCTTGGGTATCTCAGGCAAGCTTTAACCCGCCTGGTTTGATGATTGCCGTGGCTGAGGATACGGAGTTGATGGTTCAAGCCGGAGACCCATTCGTTCTGAATATTCTCAAAGAGGGCCGCAACCTCAGGCGCCATTTCCTCCCCGGCGATGCTCCCAAGCAAGATCCCTTTGCAAATCTAACCACCAGCTCGGCTGCTAATGATTGTTTAGTGTTAACAGAGGCTCTGGCCTACTTAGAATGCACTGTGCAAAATCGGCTGGAGTGCGGTCAGCACTGGTTGGTCTATGCCGTGGTTAATAACGGCGAAGTGCTGGCACTCAAAGGAGTGACGGCAATTCAACACCGTAGATCCGGTAGCCATTATTAGGCTTGGATAGGAGATTAAACAGTTATTTATGTCCTCTCTGTTCAGTCATCGGGTGGGAGTTCTAGCCACCATGCACCAAAAAGAGCAGGTCATGGCGCCGCTTTTGGAACGGCATTTGAGTATTCAAGTTATCGTCCCGCAGATTGATACTGATGCCTTTGGCACCTTCACCAGAGATGTCAACCGGAGGGGCAATCAGCTGGAAACGGCAAGGTGCAAAGCTCAACACGCTCTGGCTGTCACCAGCGAGACGCTAGCCTTTGCCAGCGAGGGAAGCTTTGGCCCTTATCCAACGATGCCTCTGCTTGCCTGCGATCGCGAAATTGTGATGCTTATCGACCAAACCAATCATATCGAAGTTGTAGGCCAGGCGCTAACCACTGAGACAAACTACAGCCATCAAACGATTCGGAGCATTCAGGAGGCTGAACACTTTTCCGCCAAGGTGGGATTTCCTGAGCATGGGCTGGTGGTTATGTTTGACTCCTCAGTAGGGGGTGAAATTGTCAAAGGAATTACAACAGCAGCCCAACTGCGGCAAACCGTTGAGTTTGCCCTCAGCCAGTCCTCGACAGCCAAAGTCCATATCGAGACGGATATGCGAGCCCTTTACAATCCAACCCGGATGAAGGTGATTGAGCAGGCTACCCACGATCTGATTAGAAAGATTAACCAGCACTGCCCTAATTGTGCTTGTCCAGGATTTGATGTGGTTGAATTGAAGCAAGGCTTACAGTGTGACTGGTGTAATACACCTACAGCCCTTACAGAGGCCGCTATCTACCGATGTCAGCAATGCAACTTTACCCAGAAAGATTTATTTCCTGAAGGTTTAAACAGGGCTGATCCGTCCCAGTGTCTATACTGCAACCCCTAGGGTTTGAATGCCTGGGATGAATCGCAAAGACAAAACAATCTCAAGAAGTGCCAGGCTATGGGATTCTAGGATCTCGCTACTGCCATAACTATAGAAAAAATCTATTTATACAATCTAAATTTAAGTCTTGTCTCTATGCCTACGGGGATTTACTATCGATTAAATAAATCACAACGAGAGTTTGTTCTCCGGATAACGCCAAAGATGATCCAACAAAGCTTAGAAGCAAAGCTGTCAATGCAGTTTAAGTCCCTAAGGAATGCTGATTACAGCGCTATCAAATTTAGCCCTAGCCCTCAGCCTAGAGGTTGCAAGGGACTCCCCGCTTAGAGGGGCTAGGAAGTTATCCAACCAGACCCTTTTCTTCAGAATAGGAGTTGCTAGCAACAGGATGCTAAGTCTGCATTCTCGTTATAGATTCAGATTGATTTGGCCCCTGTAGACCTAAAGTTAATCTACTCGCAGCTTCTTATAGCGGTTTTGAGGAATAGAGCTGCAACAGCGCTATACTTCCCTACTGGAGACACAACTTGCCAAAAAATCACATTCCCAACCCGTGCAGGGATGCTTACAGTTTTACAGTTTAAGAGGTGATTCTAAATGAGCCAGCTTCTGCTTCAGAGCATCTGGTTAATCCCTTGCTACGCCTTAGTCGGTACGATCTCAGCGCTACCCTGGTCCCCAGGGATACTGCCCCAAATCGGTCCCAGGCCAGCAGGTTATATAAATTTATTGATGACTGGTCTGGCATTTGGGCATAGTCTTGCCGCCCTGATGGCCAGCTTGCAACATCCTCCTCAGCAACTCCAGTTTTCCTGGCTGCAGGCGGCTAACCTAGATATTTCTTTGTCCTTAGACGTTTCTCCGGTGACCCTCGGAGCGGTGGTGCTGGTAACGGGGCTAAATTTGCTCACCCTCCTCTATGGCATTGGCTACATGGAAATGGATTGGGGGTGGGCACGGTTTTACGCCTTAATGGGATTTTTTGAGGCGGGGATTTGTAGTTTGGTCCTCTGCAACTCATTGTTTTTTAGCTATATCTTTTTAGAGCTGTTGACGCTGGCGACTTATCTGTTGGTTGGGTTTTGGTTTGCTCAACCCCTGGTGATGACCGGGGCTAGAGATGCATTTTGGACCAAGCGGATTGGAGACATCATTCTCTTGATGGGTGTGATTGCCCTATTTCCCCTAGCAGGCACTTGGGACTTCAGTGAGCTAGCACTTTGGGCTGAAACGACTACCCTGAATCCTCAAGGCGCAACTTTGCTGAGTTTGGCGCTTGATCGCAGGTCCCTTGGGAAAGTGTGCCCAATTCCCGTTTCAGCTATGGCTAGATGAGGCTATGGAAGGGCCTGTTCCGGCCTCAATTCTCAGGAACTCAGTCATCGTTGGGGCAGGAGCCTTTGTGCTGACTAAGTTGCAGCCTGTTTTAGCGCTTTCACCTATAACGCTAACTACTATCGTTGTTTTCGGAACAGTGACGGCCCTGGGAGGGTCTTTGATCGCCATCGCTCAGGTTGACATCAAGCGATCGCTATCCTATTCAGTCAGTGCCTACATGGGCTTAGTGTTTATTGCTGTTGGAACCCAGTATGTTGAGGCTGCTCGCTTTCTGCTATTAACCCAGTCTATGGCCATGGCCCTGTTGTACATGAGTGCTGGGGCGGTAATTTGGAATAACATTTCCCAGGACTTAACCCAGCTCGGCGGCCTTTGGTCCCGTCGGCCCGTATCGGGGCTTGCTTTTGCGGTTGGGGCAGTTGGTTTAATCGCCGTGCCGCCCTTTGGCAGTTTTTGGGGACTGCTGAAACTAGCCGACAGTCTTTGGGCAACCCATCCCTGGCTAGTGGGAGTTCTATTGCTGGTCAACGGGTTAACAGCGTTTAGCCTCACCCGGGTGTTTGGGCTTGTGTTTGGCGGGCAACCCAAACCGATGACGCAGCGATCGCCGGAGGTTCATTGGCCGATGGCTTTGCCAATGGTGATTCTGACCGTTTTCACCCTCCTGTCTCCCCTGGTCTTACAACATTGGTCCCTACTGCCAAATTGGGAGGTCTTGAATAAACAACTGGCGCTGCTGCTGATTTGGTCTGGCCTCCTGGGTTGTGGTCTAAGCAGTGTAGTTTATCTCAATCCAGCCTGGTCTAAGCCGGTTAAACTTCCTTGGAAATCTTTGCAAGACTTGCTGGCTTACGACTTTTATATCCAGCGCATCTACCAGCTAAGTGTGGTTGCCGTCGTCAGTTACAGCTCCCGGTTGATGGCTTGGGTTGACCGCTACATCGTTGATGGTGTGGTCAACGGAGTCGGCCTGGCAACCCTTTTTAGTGGGCAGGCGCTTAAATATACCGCTTCTGGTCAGTCCCAGTTCTATCTGCTGACCATCCTGATGGGAGTTGTCCTGGTTGGTCTGATTGCAAGTAGAAATTTCTTAAGTTTTTGATTGCAAAGGGGATTTAGCAAGGGTTGAATCCCTTCAAAACAATGCTGACTCTATTACCACTGCCGGAGCTGACACTATGCTCAGTACGTTAATTTGGTTGCCTATGTTGGGCGCTGCTTTTATTGGGCTTTGGCCGCGCCTGTTGAATTTAAGCCAAACCCATTGGGTCGCCCGGGCGATCGCTGGCCTCACCTTTCTTTGGACCGTTGTCCTAATTTTCCAATTTGACTTCCAGATAGGGGGCTTTCAGTTTCAAGAGCATCTCCCTTGGATTGAGCCCCTGGGACTAGACTATCAACTTGGGGTTGATGGTCTATCTTTGCCCCTGGTTGCCCTGAATAGTTTGCTGATCTGGTTAGTACTGCTGAGCACTGACGAGCAGGTTCCTCGGCCCCGGCTGTTCTATAGCATGGTTCTGCTGCTGAGTGCAGCGATCGCAGGGGCGTTTCTGGCTCAAAATCTACTCCTGTTTTTCTTGTTTTACGAACTGGAGCTGATTCCGCTGTACCTGCTAATTGGCATCTGGGGAGGGGTCAATCGCGGCTATGCAGCCACCAAGTTTCTAATCTATCAGGCGATTTCAGGGATTATTTTGCTGGCAGGCTTTTTGGGCTGGGCTTGGTTGAGCGGTTCTACTACTTTTAATTACGAGGTTGGCGCCCAAGTGCTGCCTTTGGGGGCGCAGCTGGTGTTGTTGATAACTCTAGTGATCGGGTTTGGGATCAAGATGCCCCTGGTCCCGTTTCACACCTGGCTACCGGATGCCTACGTGGAAGCTTCTGCTCCGGTTTCTATGCTCTTGGGCGGTATTGTCTCAAAGCTCGGGACCTACGGGCTGCTGCGGTTTGGGCTGGGCCTGTTTCCAGATGCCTGGGAGGTTATAGCGCCTTGGTTGAGCATTCTGGCAGTGGCAACGGCACTCTACGGTTCCCTGGTGGCGATCGTTCAAACGGACATAAAAAAAATGATTGCCTTCAGCTCCGTGGCTCACATGAGCTATGTTTTGCTAGCCAGTGCTGCGGCTAACCCTTTGAGCCTGCTGGGGGCTGTCTGCCAGATGGTTGCCCACGGTTTGATTGTGGCCCTGCTATTTCATTTAGTTGGCCTGGTTGAAACAAAAACCGGCTCCCGTGACCTCACTGTTCTCAAGGGCTTATTAAACCCAAAACGCGGACTGCCGCTGGTTGGGGGCTTAATGATCGTGGGCACGATGGCCAGCGCTGGCATCCCCGGTCTGGTGGGCTTTATTGGTGAGTTTCTAACCTTTCAGGGGAGTTACACGACTTTTCCAGTCCAAACCCTGCTGTGTTTGGCAACCACAGCCTTAACCTCTGTCTATTTTGTGCTGTTAATTAATCGCGCCCTGTTTGGCCGCTTGGAAGGAGAACTGGCTTACCTGCCAAAAGTTTGCCGCTTCGAGCAGATTCCGGCCATTGTTTTGACAATCCTGATTGTCTGCTTGGGAGTGCAACCCAGTTGGTTAGTCCATTGGAGTCAGTCCACGACAGAGGCAATGGTTGCGGCCATGGCCCATCAACCAGCCGTTGAGACAGCACTCAATAGCCAAGCCCTAGTAACGCCGCCAGCCTAAACTCTATGCCCCTGATCACCTACTGAACCAAGCCATGACCACTACTGCAACGAAAGCAAAACTGCCTCCGTCAAACCATGAGTTTGCCCCGGTGATTCACCGCTTAGAAGCCGGGGGGGCCATGCTGCCAGACACGCCGGAAAACTTAATGCAAATCATTGGGATCTACAAGGCCTATGCTGTACCAATGGATTTCTACTGGCGCGATTTGCTCTACATCGCTGAGCAGGTCTTTCTAAATCCGTTTCCGCTATTCAAGTACTTTCTACCCCAAGACTCTCTAGAGCGTCACAACCACTACGCTGGAGATGATGCCGATCTCCGGGTTTGGCGCGGTGAGGCCACCGCCCATCCAGAACTCCTGGAGTTTATCGATAAAGGAGAACTCAAGACCAAGCTGCCCAAACTAGTTCACCACCTGTTGCACGACCGGGTGAACATGGAGTTTGCTGAAGCCTGCATGCGGGCAATGCTCTGGCACCGGGGGATGGGTGGGCAGTTTGACCCTTATCTAGATACGGATGAATACAAAGCCAACGCCGATAGAGCTATCAGGGCGTATTTCCAGGGCAATCCGCCGATGTTGGGGCTCTACAAGCTATTCCCAGAGATGTTTATAGAACAGGTGCGGCAGCTCTCTTACTACAGTAATTTAGGCCTGTTTTGGGAAGTCATGGCCCCGGTTTTCTTTGAAATGAGCGATCGCTACGATGAAGGAGACATCACCAGTGTCCCCGAGGCGATGAACTTCTTGGTCAACGGTATCTTTGCCGTAGCCGGGCGTCCGATCTATCACCATGTCCATATTCGGGGCGAAGTTTACGAAATTATCCCCAAATCAAAGGGTTTCATGTGGCTATATGAAGCAGCCCTCCCCTACGTGGAAGCTGTTTTCTATCGCACCGCGCCTTTCCGGGGCACCAAATCCTACAATGCCCAAGCCAAGCAAGTTCCTGAGGACCAAAAAGACTTTCACTATGGAATTCTCTATGCGGATGTAATGCCTGTGGGTACCGCTGGGATTCCGCCGACTTTGCTGATGCAGGATATGCTCCACTTCCTGCCGCCTTATCTAGTGGACTATTACCGCCAACACTGTCGGGGTGAAGATGACATGTTGATCCAGTTGGGCGTTAGTTTCCAGCGATCGATGTATGTTGTCACCTCCGCCGTGATTCAAGCGCTGCGGACGGCCTTACTCTATCCCCTGGATGATCCTAACCCGAAGCATTTGCAGGCCAATCGAACTTTCTTTGAAGCTCAACTGGATCGGTTTAAGCGACCAGAAGCCCGTCTGGGAGATATTCAGTCCTCGGATTACCGATAGTTATTAATCCAGGTAGGTAGATCGGGGGCCTTCCCCCCGCGCCCCCGCTTTGTGGGGTCCTAACTCCCCCATACCCCCCGCAAGGCTTTATGGGTGGGTGTTATTGACAGGAGACCTGCTACTGCGCTGAGGGTTGAAGGGACTGTTTGAGTTCAGGTTGCACAGAAAAGAGGAGAACAGAAGAATGGCTAATATTGTTGAAATTGCCGTGAGTGCAGGTTCGTTTGAAACCTTGGTAACGGCGGTTCAGGCGGCTGGTCTGGTAGAGACGCTGAAAAGCCCTGGTCCGTTCACGGTCTTTGCCCCCACGGATGATGCTTTTGCTAAGTTGCCGCCGGGAACGATTCAAACCCTGGTGCAAAACGTTCCCCAACTGGCCAGAATTCTAACCTTTCATGTCGTCCACTGTAAGTTGACACAGGCCGATCTAGCAAAAATGGGTTGTGTCACCTCTGTTGAAGGATCCCCAATTGCGATCGATTGCTCGAATTGCTTTGAGGTCAAAAATGCCACCGTCGTTCACCCTGACATTGAAGCCGACAACGGCATGATCCACGTGATTGATACGGTAATCCTGATGGGGTAGGGGCAAGAATGCTGCCTGCTATTCATGACTGTTGAGATTGCTTTTCTTGCGATCAAACTGACTGAAGAAAGATATACAGGTTTCACCTGAAATGCGGATGGCGAGACTCGAACTCGCAAGGCTTACGCCACACGCCCCTCAAGCGTGCGTGTCTACCGATTCCACCACATCCGCAGAAAGTGGCGCAATTAGCTTGAGTCAAGGGAATGCTCAAACCAACTTTGCTCTCCTAAGCATAGCTTAGAAGCCCTTTTCTAGGAAGACTTGGCGGTTGCTAACTACCTCGGCGGTAGTCACCCTTGAAAAGCCGTCTTATAAGGTGGGGAAACACCCTATCGCCTTTGTAGGCTTCCTTGGCTAGAATCCGGGAGTTACCCAGTCAAATTTATTTCTTAACCGTTAATAGTTGATCTTGATCTCGTAACATAAATAAGGCAATCAGCGCTCCCAGGACTGGTACTCCGGCCCAAAACAGATGATTGGGTGGTTCGTAGGGATTTAGCAGCGGTTCATAGGTGGAGAGCACCGAAAACAGATGCATTACCAGCAGAGCTCCGTAGGACACCGTCTTAAACAAACCCGCCAGAAAGACCAGGATAATTAGGGTTTGTACAATCCCAATTCCGTAGGAGACTGCGATCGGAATCTCAGAAAAATAAAAAGCTTTAAAAACGCGTTGGGTCACTTCCGGGGCCACCAGTTTCTCGATAGCCCAAACCAAAAAGAACAGGCCAATACTGATCCGCATGACTGCTAGAGCTATTTGTAGGCGTCTTTGATCTGTCATTCTGCCTCCTGTTTATATTGGATCGAGCCAGTTGCCTGAAAGCTGCTCAGAGGGTGGCAACTCATCTCAGCTTACCGTTTGGGAGACATTTCAATTTCATCTGGCAAACCTTGCTTGGGCGTTATGATCTCTGAAACACCTTTGATTTTGCAAGAAGGGACTTGGAAGTCGGATACCTACCCAATGGTGCGTAAGCAAACTGAACCAGACTTTGCTGCTCACTGCCCGGTGCAGCAAGTGCTCGAAATTGTTGCCGACAAGTGGAGCGTGATTATCCTCTGTGCTCTTTCCTATGGTACGAAGCGCTACAACGAACTCCAGCGCCAAATTGGCGGGATTTCGCAAAAGATGCTGACGCAGACGCTACGCAAGCTAGAACGCAATGGGCTTGTCGAGCGCAGGGTATATGCAGTTGTGCCCCCTAAGGTTGAGTATTCTCTAACCCCCTTGAGTGAAACCTTGACTGATTCGATGGAAGTGCTTTGTCATTGGGCCGAGAAGAATTTTGCCGAAATTGAGGCGGCTCGCCAGCGATACGAAGCATAATAATGCATCCAGGAAATTTGGCTCTCTTAATTCAAATTTAACGGTATCTTTAGTTACATTTAGTCAACGCCAACTATTCTTGGGAATGCAGCTTGTCTGAACTCAGGAGAACATTTTGGCTCACTCACGACGTCGATTCCTCATGCTGGCGGGTGCCACTACAGCAGGAACGGTTATGGCATCTCCCCTGCAAATGCTCTATGCCCGCATTGCCAACGGACAACCCATTCAAGCAGAAGGATATGGTCCCTTAGTCCCAGATCCCAATGGCTTGCTCGATCTACCCCAGGGGTTTCGATACAATTTCTTCTCCCGCACCGGAGACAAAATGAGTGATGGCAACCCGGTGCCCGGAGATCATGATGGCATGGCAGCTTTCTCAGGCCCGAACAATTCAACCATCTTGGTCCGCAACCATGAACTGAGTCCCGAGCAAAAGCCAGCCGTCCCAGGTATCAAGTACGATCCCAGTGCCACCGGCGGCACAACCACCCTGATTGTCGGTCCGAATCGCAAACTGATTCGAGACTATGGCTCCCTGGCTGGGACTTACCGCAACTGTGCCGGTGGCCCTACCCCTTGGGGGTCCTGGGTGAGTTGTGAAGAGAATACCTCCACCCCGGAAACAAACGATCCAGCAGATCCTGCTAACAACGTCACCAAGCGCCACGGCTATAACTTTGAAGTTCCTTCCCAGGCATCAGGACCGGTTGAGCCTGTGCCTTTAGTAGCAATGGGTCGGTTTAACCACGAGGCGATCGCTGTAGATCCCAACACCGGGATTGTTTACGAAACCGA
>JBGTDP010000085.1:0-2917 GCA_041748255.1 Thermosynechococcaceae cyanobacterium
CTCACCCAGCAGATTGCCCGCAACCTGTTTCGCAGTTATGTAGGCACCGAAGACAGCCTGGGGCGGAAGTTTCGCGAAGCCGTTGTCGCCCTAAAGCTAGAAACTTTTTATAGCAAAGATCAACTGCTGCTCAAGTATTTAAACCAGGTGTATCTGGGCACTGGTACCAGTGGCTTTGAAGATGCAGCCCAGTTTTATTTTGATAAATCTGCTCGGGATCTGGACCTTTCTGAAGCCGCAACCCTGGTTGGGATTCTCCCGGCCCCGAATCAGTTTAATCCGGTGCGTAACTACGGTACAGCAATTGAGTATCGCAACCGGGTGATTAACCGGATGGCCGCCCAGGGCAAGATTAGCAACGAGGAAGCAGAACGGGGGCGGCGATCGCGGATTAAGCTTAGCCCCCAGGCGGTGGAAGAACTCCAAAGCATTAAAGCCCCCTACTACTACAGCTATGTATTGCAGGAGCTAGAGTCTCTGCTGGGAAAGCATTTAGCCCAGGAGGGCAACTTTATCGTTGAAACGGCTCTGGATCTCAAGACCCAGTCCAAAGCCGAGGCAGCGCTGCAAAATGCCGTCAGTTCCGAGGGGGGGACCTATGGCTTCTCCCAGGGTGCTCTAGTGACCTTAAACTTTCAAACCGGGGCAATTGTGGCCCTGGTCGGAGGCACAGACTATAATCAGAGCCAGTTTAACCGTGCCAGTCAGGCCCTAAGACAACCGGGGTCAACGTTTAAAGTTTTTACCTACACCGCAGCGATCGAGCAAGGAATCTCCCCTGGAAGACCTTACTCCTGTGCCCCTTTAACCTGGCAGGGACAACAGTTCTCCGGTTGCCGCTCCGGTGGAGGCAGTATGGATATTTACACCGGCCTGGCTTTTTCTGAAAACCCGATTGCCCTGCGGGTAGCTCAAGATGTTGGCTTAGGCAATGTTGTGCAAATGGCTCGCCGGATGGGGATTACCTCAGAGCTAAATCCAGTTCCAGGGCTGATATTAGGTCAAAGTGAAGCCACCCTGGTAGAAATGGCAGGGGCTTTCTCGGTGCTCGCCAACGAAGGGGCGCGCATCCCTCCCCATGCGGTGACAAAGGTTTTGGATGCTGGGGATTGCAGTAACCGTAAAGACCTGCAAACTTGTCGGGTGATTTACGATGCCGGGCAAGAAACAGGGTCAAAAGTTCTAGACCCTGGCGTTGCCAATACGATGACTAATCTCCTCCAGGGGGTGGTGCAATCCGGCACAGGTCGCAGTGCAGAGATCGGGATGGGCGCTGCTGGCAAAACCGGCACCACCGATAGCAATCGAGATCTCTGGTTTATTGGCTATATTCCCAGCGGTACAATGCTCACAGGCATCTGGTTAGGAAACGATGATAACCAGCCCACCTCCGGGAGTAGCGGTCAAGCCGCCCAGCTGTGGGGAAACTATATGCGACAGATTCTCTAAAGTCCTGGTTGAAAAAGGTCTAATCTCATGCAGAGAGCAACCGGGGCGTGAAGTCTTTTTGTCCACTTGCCGCTATGGTTCAGTTCGGATTCCTGTTCAACTGAAACAAGCTGAATTTGCCTGAATCGTCAGCGACTGAGGGAGCAACCCACCTTTGCAAAGGGGGTTGATGTTATTCCGAAGCCCCAGACTTTTCCCAGGGTGTGAAATGTGCACGGGGAGTATGTTTGGAGGAGATTGAATTTAGCGCTCTGCATCCGATTTATTTCTACAGTCTGATCTTTATCTTTCTTTTTATTCTCGGCTGCGCCCCTTAGAGTCGGGAATAACTTTGTGCCAGTAAAGCCCTAGCACCCTTCTCAGCCCCTGCTGAATCTTCTAAAGTGGAGAGGAAGGTATCTTGTTCGGCAAATTTGGTTAACGAATCCTGGTATGCCGCTCCTCCTCTGGCAGTTCAACTGCTGATTGCCGGTGGTTGGGTTGGGGGCATTTTTCTGTTTGCAGAACTACTCAATCGCTATACGCCTACCGCTTCTGAGATTGTGCGTAAAGTGGTTCACATTGGGGTAGGGAATGTTATTTTGCTAGCCTGGTGGTTTCACATGCCAGCCTGGGTTGGCATTTCTGCTTCTATTTTGTTTGGGGTCGTTACGCTCCTGTCCTACCGCTATCCAATTTTGCCGAGTGTCAGCGGCGTTGGTCGTAAGAGCTGGGGTACTTTTTTTTATGCCGTCAGTATTGGCTTATTGATTGCCTTGTTCTGGTTGCCAGGATTGCCGCAGTACGCTTCGCTGGGGGTGCTGGTCATGACCTGGGGAGATGGTTTGGCGGCTCTGATCGGTCAGCGGTTTGGCAAACATCCCTATCTGGCCTGGGGAATCCTTAAAAGTTGGGAAGGCTCTTTAGCCATGGCGATTGTCAGCTATGGGGTTAGCAGTCTCATTTTGTTGATTGCCCAGGGCAGTAGCTGGCAAACCTGGACCATTTCCTTGGTGGTCGCCGGGGTGGCAACGGGTTTAGAAGCATTTTCGCGCTATGGAATTGACAACTTGAGCGTCCCCTTAGGAAGTGCGATCGCTGCCTTTGTTTTAAGTCAACTCTGGGGAGTCTAAGCAGCTCAAAGTAAGTCGCTGTGTGCTATCTTGAGAGCGTTGTCTTAAAATCACACATCCGGGAATTCGGGTGTTTCTTCAGGAATAAAATCCTGCTAGAAATCCGCCTGGGTGGAGGATAAACCCGAAGGAGTAAAATCTAATATGCCAGTTATCAGTTTGCCTCAGATGCTAGAATCTGGGGTGCATTTTGGTCATCAGGCCCGCCGGTGGAACCCTAAGATGGACCCTTACATCTTTACAGAGCGAAACGGGGTTCACATTATTGATTTGGTTCAAACCGCTCAGCTAATGGACCAAGCCTATGACTATATGCGGGCTGCTTCCGAATCTGGGAAGCGATTTTTATTTGTGGG
>JBGTDP010000086.1:0-2947 GCA_041748255.1 Thermosynechococcaceae cyanobacterium
AGCTATCGGCGGCGACTGGCGATCGTTCATCAAGAAGTTGATATTTTTAATGGCACCTTGCTGGATAACCTGCTCTACGGCAATCCTCAGGCCCCTTTTGAGCAGGTTCAAGCTGCCTGCCAAGTTGCCCAAGCCCAGGAATTTATTGATCAACTGGAAAAAGGCTACTACACCGTAGTTGGGGAGCGAGGGGTGCGTCTCTCGGGGGGTCAGCGGCAACGGATTGGGATTGCCCGAGCCCTGGTGAGTGATCCTGACCTGCTGATCTTTGATGAAGCCACCTCTAGCCTGGACTATGAATCAGAGCGCTCAATTCAACTGGCAATGCGATCGCTCCAGGGCACCCGCACGACAATTATCATTGCCCACCGCCTCAGCACCGTCCGGGAAGCTGACAAGATCGTTGTCTTAGATCAGGGCCGGATTGTCGAGGTGGGCAGCCATGACCAACTTCTGCACCACGAGGGCATCTATCATCGCCTCCATGCCCTCCAGGAAACCGGCGAGCTATTGGCTTAAGAATCAACTAAAATCCTGATACTGAGAGCAGTACTTAGATCGGCTCATATCTCATTGCTAGCAACCAAGTTTCTGCTTCGTCATACCATGCACTCCAAAACCCTATCCTTTACCCAGCCGAAGGATCAAGCACATGGAAGCTTTCTGATGACTTACTAAGAAGCAATTAAGATAAACGGAGGATCCTGAACTGGATCGAGCCAGATCTCGGTGAAATGCCAATAATCTCCAGATGGGATGCGTGTAAGCGGCACTGTATTGTCGATTTTCTCCTCTTCTAGTAGCTGCAACATAGAGACTCGCACATCACCGAAACCATAAGTCTCACTCGCAGCGTATAACGTCGAGTCATTGTTCCCCTGATCGGTTCATTCTCAGTATTGCTGATTCCAGTTTATCTAGTTGATGACACATCCTAAGATCGGGTGGCTCTACTTAAGACGATGGCTTAATCGATCGGCCTTAGGCTCAGATTGACTATTAAGAAAAGCTTGCTCAACCTGGCTTAGGACGGTTTCTTGATTCCAATTGCAAACGGCAAATTCCCGGGCAGCTCGACCGAGAAGCGCTGCTTCCTGGGGAAATTTAACTAAATAGATAATGGCCTCTGCCAGGCCCGTAACATCTCCTGGAGGCACTAGAATTCCCCGCCCTTCCACCACCTGTGCCAACTGAGTATTGGGAATAGCTGAAGCAATGACCGGTCGCCCAGAGGCAAAGATTCCTTTTAACTTAGAGGGCATTACCAAGTCGGCAATGTCTGCTCGCTGGGGCAGCAGGTGAATATTTGCCAAACTTAGAAGCTCATTCAGGCGATCGCGGGGCTGTAGGTCAAGAAAGTGGACATTTGACAGCCCTGCAGCTAGCTTCAGCAGCCGCTGTTTTGCTGCTCCTTCCCCACAGAGCAAAAACAGGATATTTGGATGGTTTTCTAGTAATTGAGCTGCCGCCAGTAGGGTCTCAATCCCCTGCTTTTCCCCCATGTTGCCAGAGTAAAGCGCAACGACGGTCCCAGGATTAATCTTTAATTCTGCTCTTAGGGCGTTATTGCCATTTAAGGGATAGATCACATCGGTATCAACCCAGTTAGAGAACAGACAACATCTTGATGGATCTACCCCCTTAACGACCAGCCGCTCCAGCATCCGCTTAGAAATCGTTGACACCTGATCAAAACGACTTACCAGCCGCTTCTCTGATCCCGTGGCAATTTTTTGGACCAAACTAAAGGACGGTAGAATTCCTAAATCAAACCCAGCATCCAGCTCAAAATCTTGGATGTGCAACCAGGCTTTAGCTCCCCCTAATCGGGCCGCCAGCCAGGCCCCTGGAGCACAAAAAAGCGGCGGTTCCACCACAAATACCAGATTAGGCCGCCAGAATATTCCCTGGGACAGAACCAGCGGCAGACTACTCAAGGCAAAGGAAGCCAGATTTAAAATTCGTTTCAACCCGGAAGGCTGCCGCGGCACCCATAGAGGACAGCGCCAGACCTTTACCCCCGCCAATTCTTCATGGCGGTAACACCAAGCCATATACTCCTTATTCACTTTCCAGGCTGGATAGTAGGGAGGCGCGGTTATGACTCGCACTTCGTGTCCCTGGCCTGCCAACCACTCTGCCATTTCGCTGGTGTACTTACCTATGCCGGTGAGTTCAGGGGCATAATTGATGGCATATAAAAGAATACGCACTACTCAATTACCCTTTTAACCTCTCGTGCTCGAATTGGTTTTGCCGGTGATCCAAAACATATTTTCATAGCAGGTAACTCCTCAAACACACTACTTCTGGCTCCTACGACTGTCCCCTTGCCAATATTCACCCCAGGGGCAATAAATACATTGGTTGCCAACCAGACTTCGTCCTGAATCTGGACTTTGCTAGCGGTAATATCAAAGCTTGGTTTGGTGTAATCATGGCTGGCAGTACAGATATACGAACGTTGAGAAATGACGACATTGCTGCCAATGGTAATATCACTCAGACTATAGAGAACTACATCGTCCCCAATCCAGGTGTAGTCTCCAATACAAACTTTCCAGGGATAGGTAATTCGAGCCGTGGGCCGAATTAAAACTTTTTTGCCAATTGTGGCCCCAAAACACCGCAATAACCATCTTCTCCAGCCATACATAAACTGGGGAGATAGTCCAAATAAAATTGACTGGACAATCCACCAAAGTTGCACAAACCATCCTGGCTTCCCCCGAAAATTAGCTGGAAGACAAAAGCTTTCTAAGTCTTGAATGCTGGCACTTTTTTCCTGAGATTTCAATAGGATTGCCTCCTATTTGCCCCCTAACCCCTAAAGGGATTTGGAACGGACCTTGGTCGCCCCTTGCAGATTTTTTTGAATCAATTTTGCGACGACACTTGCCATTACCTTGTTACCCTGTGGATTAGGATGGAGACCATCCCGAAAGAG
>JBGTDP010000087.1:0-1793 GCA_041748255.1 Thermosynechococcaceae cyanobacterium
AGTCAAGGAGATGCAGCGATTCGATAGCCAGGCCATGAATGCCAAGGGCCATGGTAATGAAGCAGCAGCGAGGCTAGCAATGGCAAAGGTCATTCAGATCGAGCAGATCTTGCCCCAACTAGAAGAACAAGTCAAACAAGCAGAGCAGTTTGTTAGGGCCTCTAAAGACAAACTCAACCGAGAGCGAATGAACCTAGAAGAATACAAAGCTGAAATGCAGAATATGAAAGACCTCTCCGAGGTCAACGAAGCTCTCTCAGCCATGGCTAAAGTTAATAGTGACCTCAACATAGACTCGGCCCGGTCACAGTTTGAAGATGCCAAAGGCGCAGTACAGCGCCGCAACCTTCACCTGAATGCCTATACAGAACTCTCAGACAATCCAGCCGAAAAGCTCAATGCTGAGCTGGAGACCATGGCCCTAGACGATGAAGTGAATCGTCGCCTACAAATGCTTGATAGTGCTCCTGAGCCACTTATCGAGGATAGAGAGAATCTTGACAACTAAAAGCGGCCCGCCCCCCATTGTTTATATCGTGATTGTGCTTGCCCTGCTTGGGGCTGGCTACTGGTACTTTGTCAAACGCCCCAATCCAGCAACCGCCCCAACTGGCCAAATTGCACCGACTGCTGGATCGAACTCTGCCCCTGTTGCCCCACAGTCAGCTCCGGCCCCTGACCCTTCCTTCTCGCCCCCAGCAACTGTTCCTAGCGGGACCAACATCCGCATCAACGGCTCCACCAGCATGGTGGAAATCAACCAGAGACTCAAACAAGGCTTTGAGCAGCAATATCCAGGGACCACTGTAACCACAAACGCCACAGGGTCTGATCTGGGGATTGAGGAACTCATGGCTGGCAGGATTGATATTGCTGCCTCCTCCCGTCCCCTCACCTCCCAGGAGCAAGACCAGGGGTTAGTTGCGGTTCCCAGTATTAAAGATGCAATCACCGTCGTGGTTGGAGATCGCAACCCCTTCCGCAAGGGGCTCACCCAGGAGCAGGTTGAGAAGATCTTTAAAGGACAGATCACCAATTGGTCAGAGGTTAGCGGCTCCCAGAGCCCTATCCGGGTAATCAATCGCCCTCCCGAAAGTGGGACTCGCCAGATTTTTCAGAAGTTGGTGCTGGAGGAAGGAAAGTTCGGGAGCAGTTCAAACTTCACAACCCTGCCCAGGGATGCGACCACGCCGATGCTCCAGGCCCTCAATCAGGATGGGATTGGCTATGCCACCTACTCCCAGGTTGCGGACCAGCGCACTGTTAGGGCAGTGGGGGTTGATGGGTTAACCCCAGAGGCTGAAAACTATCCCTACCAGCGGACGCTGTATTACATCTACAAACAGCCGCCGACTGAAGCTGTCAAAGCATTTCTGGGGTATGCCTCCTCGATGCCTGGTAATTGACTCTTATGCTTCTGTTTCAATCTCAATCTCCTGGTGCTCTTGCTCTAGGTGATGGCTCAGTTCTGCTTGCAGGGCTCGTTCGACTAAGCGTTTACTGGCGTTGCTTGAGCAGACCTTCTTTTCCCAGGATAGCTTCAGGGCATTGATAGTCTTCCAGTAATTCATCGAGGAGTTCGTCGGCTCGGGTTTTTTCGATTCTTCTTCTGAGCATGGCGGTCTCCTTGGGGGTTTTAGCTACTTTAGACCGCTTAGAACGTGTTTGAGAAGAATTAGGCTAGCCTTCTGAGCATGAGATTGACCATTGCCGCATACAGCATCATCTCACTAGTGGTGGGCAAATATTCATAATCTTTGCTCAAACGACGGTAGTGCCCAAACCAAGCAAAC
>JBGTDP010000088.1:0-16131 GCA_041748255.1 Thermosynechococcaceae cyanobacterium
CAGCAAAGGATGAAAATGTCAAAAGACTTGGGAACGGCAGATCCACAATTTGACCTGCGGTTTATCAATGCTATGATTCCCCACCATCAGGGGGCACTGGAGATGGCCAAAGATGCTCTCCAGAAATCACAACGACCTGAGGTTAAACAGCTAGCTGAAGAAATCATTACCTCTCAAAGCGCTGAGATCAAGCAGATGCAACAGTGGCGGCAGGCTTGGTATCAGCAATAGGGCTTTACTGCCATGCGGATTCTCTTAGTCGAAGACGAACCTGATCTTGGGGCTGCTATTCAGCGCAGTCTCAGCCGTAACAGGTATGTGGTGGACTGGGTTGTCGATGGCACCGTCGCCTGGGATTATTTGGATAATCCCCAGGTTCAATATGTCCTGGCAATCTTTGACTGGTTGTTGCCGGGCTTATCAGGACTTGAATTGTGCCAACGATTGCGGGCAAACTCTAGTTCCCTGCCGGTTTTGATGCTAACGGCCAAAGACCAGATGGAGGATAAGATCGCTGGCTTGGATGCCGGAGCCGATGATTACTTGGTAAAACCCTTTGGCATGGTAGAGCTGCGGGCTAGATTACGAGCCTTGCAGCGACGATCGCCCCAGTTTCATCCTCAACAACTGCGGGTGGGGAGCTTGGTTTTAGACTATGGCACGGCGATCGTTGCAGTCCAGATTAATCACAATCAGCAGCAAGTTATTCCCCTGACTGCCAAGGAATTCCAACTGCTGGAATACTTTATGCGCCACCCCAACCAGATTCTGACCCGCGAGCAACTAATCAACCAGGTTTGGCAACTTCAGGCAGACCCCACCAGTAATGTAGTCCCAGCACAGGTGCGCCTGCTGCGGCGTAAGCTAGCAGAGTATGGTTGTGAAAAGCTGCTGGAAACAGTCTATGGGTTTGGGTATCGACTAAACCTCAACGATGCATCAAAATAAGCTCTTTAATCTGACTCGCGGACGCTTGGCAGGTCTCTATACCGGCATCATTGGCCTAATTCTGAGTGGGTGTGGACTGGCTTTTTACCTGATGATGGCTCAAGTCCACTGGCAAGCTCTGCACCAGGAGCTAGAATCAGTGGTCGGAACCCTCCATGACAGCTTAGAACCTGTGCTCAAGGAACCGGGACAAATTGAGCCAGGGGTTCAAAAAACTTTACCCGGCCTATGTTTAACCGCTCAAGTCTGTTCTGAGCCGTTGGAAGTTTCTGATCGCCATATTCTCGGTATCGTTCAGCAGGACAGCTACTATGCTCGCCTTCTAGATCGCTCAGGCAGTCAAGTGGCAGTAGTTGGGGTCCAACCAGAGGGGCCATCTGTGGGCCTAGCCACTGAGCTGTGGCAAACCTTAAGCAATCCAAGGGGCAACCGCTATCATCAAATTTCATTACCGCTAAAGACCCAAGATCAACTTCCCTGGGGATACCTCCAGGTAGGACGCTCATTAAAAAGATTGGATGATCACCTGGCAACCCTGCGATTGCTCATACTCATAGGATTTCCGGTTGCCTTGCTCTTAGTTTATGGAGCCAGTTGGTGGTTTGCAGGGATAGCCATGCGGCCGGTTTACCAGTCCTATGACAAAATTCAACAGTTCACCGCTGATGCAGCCCATGAGCTGAGAACCCCTTTAGCTGCTGCTCAAGCAACGGTTGAATCAACCCTAGAACTCAATAAGCTGCCAGAATCTGAGGCCCGCAATACGCTGCAAATTCTTGAGCGTCAAGTGGGTCGATTGTCCCAACTCGTCCAGGATTTGCTGCTGCTATCTCGCATGGATCTGCAAAAGCTGCCTTTAAAGTGTCAAGCTTTCAGCTTAAACACCCTGGTCTACGATTTAGCTGATGAGTTTGAAGCTCTGGCAGTAGCCGTTCAGGTAAAATTAATCCCTGAAATCCAAACAGACCAACTTTTGTTTGTGGGAGACGAAGAACAACTTTATCGCGCCGCTGCCAACCTGGTTACAAATGCAATTCAGTACACACCCCCTGGTGGTCAAGTCAAAATCCGGCTAGACCGAGAGGATCATCAGGCCATCCTTCAGATTCAAGATGCCGGTATTGGCATTGCCCCGGATGAACAAGCGCCAATTTTTGCTCGGTTTTACCGCGCTAGCAGCGATCGCTCCCGAGAGACAGGGGGCTCAGGTTTAGGGTTGTCGATTGCCCAGGCAATTGTGAAGGCTCATCAAGGCAACTTAGAAGTTCAAAGTCAGTTAAACAAGGGGAGCACGTTTACAATTCGATTATCCTTACAACGGAGAGGGCAATCAAAACTCGTCTCCTAAAAGTAAGTCAGCTAAAACGCTTGCCCAAAAGCCAGAGGCTTGACTAATCCTAATGATCTGCTGATCCGGGCCTATCTTTAAAGTGAACCCTCACCCTCTAATCCAGAATATCAGCGGGAGTCTGTATGAATGAGAATTGCTATAGATACTGAAGTTACATTGACACAATCCTGGCAATCACGCCAAGATTTAGAAGCATCACAATTCTAAAGGCTGTGTTGAATGTCCATTGAATTTTTGACCCTGGACAATATCCAGGAACTTGCCCATCAATACGGCTACTGGGCAGTTATGGTGGGTGTCTTACTCGAAAACATGGGCGTGCCGCTACCGGGAGAAACTATTGTTATCGTTGCTGGGTTTCTAGCAGGCAGCGGCGATCTTGATTACTGGTTGGTTTTGGGGAGTGCGATCGCAGCTGCAACGATTGGCGGTAGTGTTGGCTACTGGATTGGGTTTTATGGAGGTTGGTCCTTACTTCTAGGACTGGGCAGATTACTGCGAATCCAGGAATCTCAACTGCTGGATCTCAAGGAACGATTTAGCCTTAACGCAACTAGAGCCGTGTTTTTTGGTCGCTTTATTGCGTTTTTGCGGGTTTTTGTCGGGCCGATGGCCGGGATTGCCAGAATGCCCTTTGGTAAGTTTCTTATTTATAATTTTGCCGGAGCAGCCCTATGGGCAGGGGTGATGGTGTCTCTGGCCTTCTTTGCTGGCGAGATCATTTCCCTGGAGGTCTTAGTGGGCTGGGCAGGAAAATTGGGCCTATTTAGCCTGGGGCTAGTTGCCGCTGGCGTGGCCCTGTTGGTCTGGGTTGAAACCCGCAAAAAGCAAGTTTATAACCCCCTAGAGGAACACCAGTAAATTTGCTGCGAAGGGCTAAGATCCTTTGGTGTGCCGCTCAGAAGGAAGAAACAAGAAATGGTTTTTCTATCTAAAAACCCATAGCCATAACCTTAGAAGCTTTTGCGCAGGTGCCAAGCTTTAGAGAACAGGCATCAAGAGACTCAATTACTCGAATTGGGTGCGGAGCGCTAAAATTCCGATCTCCACCGCCAGTAACCGAGGATTACGGGAATTATTCCTCTGGAATGCATTACTGCACAAACTCTTGCTTACATAGTACGCCAAGGGGAATATGACCCAAAGAGATTAAAAAATCTAGCAAGCTTAGTTAATTCTTACCTTCCCGGTAGGTGTTAACAATTGCTTCAACTAAATCAATGTCTTTGTCAGTAAATTCTCCCATGTCATAGGTGGCAAGGCTAATAGTCACCAGACCAGAGGAAATTGTAATATCAGGAGAGTGTCCGGCTTTATCGGCTGGCTTGCTAATTTTATGCACAAAGTCAACCGCTTCGACAAAGTTATCAAATTCAAAGGTGCGAGTGAGTCTGGAGCCGTCCGTTGACCAGCCGGGCAAAGCTTCCATCAAGGCAAATATGTCTGTTTCGCTCATGTTTATATCACTTTAGGAGGGGTTACCAGCTATTGTTCTGGTTTAGGGATGGCAATCAATACCAGTAGTGCTTGCCAGGGTTGATTGTATCTTTTTTCCGTTGGGTTTCATCCCCTGACTTTGCTTAAGGCCCCTGTTTTAAGAGATTAGGAGCTACGCAGTTGCTGGGCCCAAACTCGAGTGGGCATCCCCCAGACATAGATAAAGCCCTCGGCAGCCTGATGGTCAAACTGATCTTCGGCCCCGTAGGTTGCCAGGTCAGTATTGTAGAGGCTATGGCTAGATTTGCGGCCCACAATCGCGGCACTGCCCTTAAATAACTTAAGTCGCACTGTTCCACTGACCCGGGCCTGGGTCTGAAGAATAAAAGCATCCAGAGCTTGCTTCAGGGGGCTGTACCAAAGGCCGTTGTAAACAAGCTTGCTGTAGGTCTCTTCAATGCCTCGCTTGTATTGGCTGACATCTGCCGTCAAGGTTAGGCTCTCAAGATCGCGATGGGCTTGAATTAAAACCAGGAGGGCCGGGGCTTCATAAATTTCCCGAGACTTGATCCCCACTAGCCGATTTTCAATCATGTCTACGCGGCCAATCCCATGATTTCCAGCCAGTTGATTTAAGCGCTCAATCAGGGCAACGGGGCTAAAAGATTCTCCGTTGAGGGCTTGGGGGAGTCCCTGCTCGAAACCAATTTCTACATACTCCGGTTCATCAGGGGTATCTGCGATCGCGCGGGTTAACAAGAAGATCTCTTCTGGGGGCTCGGTCCAGGCATCTTCTAAGGGACCAGCTTCAATGCTGCGCCCCAAGAGATTGCGGTCAATACTGTAGGGGGAAGATTTTTTTACGGGTGAGGGAATCCCAAATTCCTCGCCGTAGGCGATTGTTGCTTCCCGACTCATTCCCCACTCCCGGGCTGGCGCTAAAACTTTTAAGTCCGGGTTCAGGGCGGCGATCGAGACATCAAACCGAACCTGGTCATTTCCCTTGCCGGTGCAACCATGGGAAACAGCATCCGCTCCATGCTCTTGGGCTGCCTCCACCAAGAGCTGGGCAATTAACGGGCGGGCCAGGGCAGTAGAAAGGGGATAGCGATTTTCATAGAGGGCATTGGCCTGAATGGCTGGAAAGGCATAGTCCTGCACAAACCTAGCAGTGGCATCGGCAACCAGAGATTTATCAGCGCCGGATTTTAAGGCTTTTTCGCGGATGGGCTCTAGTTCATCCCCTTGGCCCAGGTTGGCAGCCAGGGTAATCACTTCCTCAACGCCCCACGCCTGCTTGAGATAAGGAATGCAGACGGAAGTATCTACTCCACCTGAATAAGCCAGAACAACTTTTTTGGCACGACCCATGATGCTTTGCTTGCTTGAGTGACTGAACCCTTATTATGCAACTATTTATTTGAGATTCTTGTCACGTATAAACAGATTTCGTTTAATTTCCATGCGGCGCAAAAAAATTAGCTTCTTTAGCCTCCTGCTGCTGGTAGCCCTAAGTGCTTGCACCCTTTCCGGTGGTCAGCAAGCATTACAGCCCCCCCAGCCATCAAGGTCTCCCCCTGATCCCCAGCAGCCAAACCTGGTGGCCTTGTTATTCCTAAGAAAAGACAATCTCAGCAATGCTCTAAAAGCGGAAATCTACCCAATTGCATTTTTGTTAAACGATCGCTACATTGATGCCAGCATTGATGTCACCCAGCGACCTGGCTATCCAGCGGCGATCGAGGCCGCCAAGCAAAAATCTTTACTCAAAAGCATTAAGCAATTTTTTGTGGTTCAGCAAGGTGAGCTAGAGACCTTTGAGGTTGATAAGATTACCCCCGGCCGCTTTCAATGCTCAGAGATCCTGACTGGCACAGGTCAGTTTGATCAAGAATCGCTTAGCGATATTTTTGATCAAATTTCTCCCCAGCATCAAGAGAAAGAAAGCGGGTACGTGGATGGCAAGGAATTTAACCAAACCTTAAGGTGGGTGTTGGCAACTAGCACCCACCATCCAACCTCTGCAACGCCCCCAACAGAGCAAGATCAAGCCAGATATCGGCGGGACTTATTGGCCGCCCATTCTTCAACGTCCTCAAACAGCACTAAGGATGATTCTGGCCCAGACAAGTCTGAGCTTGTGGCCCTGACCATTGTTGATCTCAATCACGATGGCAGTCCAGAAATCTTTGGGAAGTTACGCAAGTCAACCCCAACTCCAACGGATCTAACCGGTCCAGCCGCCCAGCAAACTGCCTACACAGGTCTCTGGTTGACCTACAAAGATCAACAACCGCAACTACTGGTAGACTTTAGTGCTGAACCCACAGAAGCTAATCGGGGAGATGGGATTGATCTTGTCGGGACCGCTGACATTACTGGAGATGGAATTGAGGAAGTGATCATGAGAATCAGCAGTTACGAGTCTCAAAGCTTTGGCATCTACGAGTATCAGAACAATACTTTAAAAAAAGTCTTCCAAGGGGCTGGATTTGGATGCTAAGAGAAGCCAATCCACATCTCATCAACTTAGTTTCAAAGGCGGAACCTCCAGAGGCAGAAGCTCTAAAGCAGACGCTAAGCTGTAATGATGCCATCTGGGCTAAGAATGACTGGGATTCCTGAAAAATAACCCCTGAAGCTGTACTTAAAAGAGGCCTGTGTTTTTCAGTATCATCATACCCACCTATAACCGTCAGCCGATTCTAGAGAAATGCCTGAATGCTCTAGAGCATCAGCAACTTCAGGATCAGCACCGCTACGAGATTGTACTGGTTGATGATGGTTCCACCGACGGAACTGTGGAATGGTTGCAGGATCAACCATTTCCCCACCTACGCTTATTCTGCCAAAACCATCAGGGACCGGCAGTGGCTCGAAATCTGGGCATTGAGCAGGCCCAGGGAGACATTATTGTCTTCATCGATAGTGATCTGGTGGTGACAGAATTGTTCCTCCAAGCCCACGCAGATGCCCTGACCCAGGGAGAGCAAACCCTAGGGCAACCGCGCCTGTTTACCTACGGTCGGGTGATAAATACTTGCAACTTTGAGCATCCTACGGCTGAACCTTTCAAGGTTACAGATTTTTCGGCTGCTTACTTTGCTACGGGCAATGTTGCGATCGCCCGGATTTGGCTAGAGAAAGCCGGCGGCTTTGACCCGCGCTTCCAGCTCTACGGCTGGGAAGATCTAGAGCTAGGGGTGCGATTAAAACAATTCGGCCTAAAACTAATTAAAGTCCCAGAAGCAGTGGGCTATCACTGGCATCCACCCTTCTCCCTAGAGCAAATTCCCCGTTTGATTGACCAGGAAATTCAGCGAGGCCGGATGGGGGTGCTGTTCTATCAAATGCATCCCTGCCGTAATGTCCAGATGATGATCCAGATGACCTGGTTACACCGGCTGCTGTGGGGACTGCTATCTTTAGGCGGGCGATTAAATGAACGCACCCTGGCCCCGTTATTGGCCTGGCTGATTGATCGCGGCAGACCCCAGCTAGCCCTGGAGATCGCGCGGATTTTTCTGAACTGGTACAACGTCCAGGGAGTCTACGCTGCCTATGAAGAAATGCAAATAACTCAACAGTCCTAGCCAAAATTTTTACCCGCAATTTTTAAGAAGGCAGGCGAGGGGTTGGCTGAGCACTTGGGGCAATTTTTTGGATCCCGGAGGGTTGGGTCAGGCGCGCCCCGTTGGCGGCTCGCTTCTCAACAATCGACTTGGGCCGCAGATAGAGATTTTCGATCAGCACAGCCATGCCAGCAACCCAGGGAGGGACAATTAAAGCGCCAATCAACCCCAACACCTGGGTTCCCCCTAGGACAGCCAGCAATTGATAAAGGGGATGAATGCCAACCGAGGACCCCACCAGCAAGGGATCTAAGACGTAGGTTTCTAAGCTCTGGGCCAGCAAAAACAAAATCAGCACCCAGAGAACCAGCCACCCCCCCTGGGAGAGAGCCACAATCAGCGCCGGCACTGCTCCTAAAATCGGTCCTAGAAAAGGAATTAAGTTAGTCACCCCAGCGATCGCCCCCAGGCCAATGGCAAACTGGCTCAAACCCAGCCCACTCAATCCAATCGTGACCGCGACACTCAGCACTAGAGAAACCAGAAGCCGACCCCGGATATAACTCCCCATCCGGTGACCGATGGGGGTGACTTGAGCCGCCAGCCGGATATCCCAGGGGCGAGGAAACAACCCGACCAAGCCTTGGATCAGGGTTTTGCTATCTGCAGCCATGTAGCCAGAAAGTAAAACTGCCAGGATTAAACTAAAGAAGCCGCCCACCAGTCCGGTTGTGGCGCTATAGGACTTCAGCGCTAGCTGCTGGCTAGAGCGAATCAACCAAGTGGTCAACGCCTCTGGGTCAAATAATTCTCCCACTAACTCCGGGCGGGTGGCCGTTAGCCGAGCAATCCAGTCTTGATAAAACAGCCGCAGGTTCTCAGCATAGAGAGGGAACTGCCGAATCAACAGTTCAATTTGCTCCACCACCGCTGGACCAATCAGCAGGCCAACGCCGATAAATCCAGCCAAGATCCCCGCATAAACCAGGATCACAGCCAGCCAGCGGGGCAACCGGAATCCTTCGGCCCAATTGATCACAGGCACAACCGCCGCTGCCAGCACCACAGCAATCATCAAAACCACTAGCAGACTGCGCAATTGCCAGAGCAGCAGCGTCCCGACAACGGCTGCAATCAGCAGTATCAAGGTTGAGAGCGAGATAGAACGCTGTTGGCTCATGATTTCCTCAAGTCCTCAGCCCAAGGCATTAGGGCGGGTGGTTTAACGTTGGGTCTGACTAAATTTGGGGTGCCGGCGGTTCAATGATGCCGCCGCCCAAGAGCAGATCACCGTCATACCAGACAGCGGCTTGGCCGGGGGTAATGCCAAACTGGGGGTGATCAAAGATCAATTTTACCTGCGCCTCCCCTGGTAGAGGAATCACAGTCACAGGGACTGGTTGGCAGCGATAGCGAACCTGGACTTGGGCCTGCAGGGGAGTCGTGGGTTCAGCCACAGAAACCCAATTGACCTGGCAGACAGTGCACTGAGTTTGCTGGGCACCCTCGCGATCTCCAACAATTACCTGATTGCGAGCTGCATCCATACCAATCACATACAGGGGGTGGGGGGCAGCAATCCCCAGGCCCTTGCGCTGACCAATGGTAAAGTGGTGAACCCCCTGATGATGTCCCAAAAAATTTCCGGCTTGATCAATAATTTCTCCCTGTTGGGGGGGAATGTACTGATCTAAAAACGCCTGCATAGAGCCGTGGGCCTCAATCAGACACAGATCTTGGCTCTCTGGTTTATCAGCGGTGTTTAAGCCAAATTCTGCTGCTGTTTGCCGGGTCTGAGTTTTGGTCTGCTCCCCCAAGGGAAACATAGATCCGGCTAGCAGTTCTTGGGTCAGATCGTAGAGAAAATAGGATTGATCTTTGCTGCGATCTACTGCCCGCCGCAACTGATAGCGGTGCGTTTGGGCTTCATAGCTGATCCGGGCATAGTGGCCTGTGGCAATCAGATCAACCCCCAAAACCTCCCGGGCATAGGTTAGCATTGGCCCAAATTTGACACTGCGGTTGCACTCAGAGCAAGGCAGCGGCGTTACCCCAGCACCATAGCCTGCAACCAGATAATCAACAATCTTGGTCTGGAAAAGCTCACGGGTGTCAACAATATGGTGGGGAATTGCCAACTGCTCACAAAGCTGGGCGGCATCCACCATGCCTTCAGAACAACACTGACCCTTGCCCTTCATCAGCCAGAGGGTTAAACCAAGAACTTGATAGCCTTGGTGGTGGAGGGTAGCAGCGGCAACGGAGCTGTCAACGCCCCCGGAAAGACCAACCACAACTTTGCGCATAATTCAGCCAATCTAAAGTGAACCAACCTGTATACAATTAAATTGATGGGCTGACGAGAGCCGCCATCCTTATTTAGGCTAGCATTCGTACTCCAGCCTGGACACTTCTTCTGAGTTCACCTTTGCCAGACCAACTTCGGGAATATCTAGGAATGTTGCGTGAGGTCTCCCGGACCTGATCGGTAGACTGCTCCTGTGTTAAGGTGATCCAGTTGGTAGTTAAATTCGACTTTGCAGAGTTTGTTTCTGGTTTTATTCTCAGGCATCTCTCGAATCGAAATCTCTACACTTTATGATTTTGGAGATGTTTTTATGTCAATCTATGTAGGAAATCTTTCCTATGATGTTACGAAAGAGGACCTAACGGCTGTGTTTGCCGAGTATGGCTCTGTCAGCTCGGTGCAATTACCCGTTGATCGGGAAACAGGCCGGATGCGCGGATTTGGTTTCGTTGAAATGTCTTCTGAGACCGAAGAAACCACTGCAATCACTGAGTTAGATGGCGCTGATTGGATGGGTCGCCAGATCAAGGTCAATAAGGCCAGACCTCGCCAGGATCGAGGCCAGTCTCGCGGTGGTGGTGACAGTTGGAAGCAAGGCGGATTTTCCAAAGGTTATTAAACTTGCCTTAAATCGCTTTCAGGGTAGAGTGTCAATTTGAGACCTTACCCTTAATCCAACAAATGTCGAACTAGCTGCCCAGTCATAAACCACCCTCAGGAGTAAACAACAGGAGGAAGAAATCCACAATGACCCAGGTGATCCTAGGTGAAAATGAAGGCATTGAATCAGCTCTGCGTCGCTTTAAGCGACAGGTTTCAAAGGCAGGAATTCTAGCCGATGTTAAGCGCTATCGCCACTTTGAAACCCCTTTAGAAAAGCGCAAACGCAAGGTGATCGCTGCCCGGCGTAAGCGGCGCTACCGGAACTAGGAATGACTTGTTGTTAGGGCTGTTTTGGCTTGTTGCAGCAGTAACCCATATTCTAAGCCTTCTGCCACCGCCTGACAGGAGGCTTCGATGATATTAGTGGAGACTCCCACAGTGGTCCAGCGTTGCTGACCATCACTCGACTCGACTAAGACCCGAGTTTTGGCGGAGGTGCCGCTGTGGCTATCTAGGATTCGCACTTTATAGTCGCTGAGCTGAAACTCAGAAATAATTGGGTAAAAATTGATCAGGGCTTTTCTCAGGGCTGCATCCAGGGCTGAGACAGGGCCGTTACTTTCAGCAGCTGTGAGGATTTCCTGGCCCTTAACGGCAACTTTCACCGTTGCCAGGGAGCTGGCATGGGGTGGAACTAAAGCATCTGAGCTGCGAGAATAAATGTCAAAGCCTTTGAGTTCAAACTGTTGTTGTCGCTGACCCAAAGCTTGGCGCATCAAAAGTTCAAAACTAGCTTCTGCAGCTTCAAATTGATAGCCTTCGCTTTCGAGATCTTTTAGTTGGGCCAGGATCTGCCGACACACCGGATCTTGTTTCTTGAGGTCAATGCCACACCGCTGGGCTTTAACCAAAACATTACTTAGACCGGACTGATCGGAGATCACAATCCGGCGGCAGTTGCCTACCTGATCGGGGGAAATGTGCTCGTAGGTGCGAGGGTTGCGTTGAACAGCACTGACATGTATTCCCCCTTTATGGGCAAAGGCCGACAAGCCCACAAACGGCGCATGGTCATCGGGGGCAAGATTGACCACTTCGCTGATCAGGCGACTTGATTCCGTCAGCTGGGCCAGTTGCTGATCGCTTAAACAACGGTAGCCAAGTTTTAGCTGCAGGTTAGGAATTAAAGTACAGAGATTAGCGTTGCCACAGCGTTCGCCATAGCCGTTGATGGTGCCCTGAACCATACGGGCACCAGCTTGTACAGCCAGCAAGGCATTGGCCACGGCTGTGCCGGCGTCATTGTGGGTATGGATGCCAATTTGCACTCCCCCTCCCAGCCTGTGCAGCACCGCCTGAACGCTTTCGGCCACTTCTGATGGCATGATGCCGCCGTTGGTATCACACAGCACTAACCACTCAGCCCCAGCCGAGATCGCACACTTTAAAGTTTCTAACGCATAGGTGGGATTGTGCTTGTAGCCATCAAACCAGTGTTCAGCATCATAGATTACCCGGCGGTCCTGACTGCGAAGGTATTGAATCGTGTCGGCAATCATCGCCAGATTTTCCCTCAGGGTTGTCTTTAACCCCTCAGTCACCTGCAGATCCCAGGACTTACCAAAAATGGTCACCCAACGCGTACCGGCGGCGAGCACCGGTTGCAGCATGGCGTCTGCTGCTGCCTCGATGCCAGGACGGCGGGTTGAACAAAAAGCCACCACTTGCGCCTGAGTCAGGGGCGCTTCCTGGAGTTGCCAGAAAAACTGCACATCCTTGGGGTTTGCCCCCGGCCACCCCCCCTCAATAAACGGCACCCCCAGTTGATCAAGCTGTCGGGCAATTCGGAGCTTGTCTTCAATCGAAAGTGAAAGCCCTTCGCGCTGGGAGCCGTCCCGTAGGGTGGTGTCGTAGATCCAAAGGCTGGCTGGCGGGGAGGGTAGCTTCATAGAGAGTCCTAGGAGCAACCAAGGCTTAATTTGCAGGTCAAGCCAAGGTTTTAAGGTAAGGAAATATCCACCTCTCTACGTTAGCAGGCCCAGACTCCCTCTAAAAGTCAGGTGAACTGAGATTATATTTAAGCTTTAGGACCTGACCGGGGTCTCGTAGTCCGGCGCGTAGGTCTGCAGCAACGAGCTAACCTGGTTAAGCACCTCTTGCCCTGAACCTTCTTCGCCCAAGCCTCGCCGCTCTGGGAAGAAACTTGGCTGATCAAGGTTACGGGCGATCGCCGCTTCAACTTGCTCAACAATCAGCTTGATTAATTCCGCTTGGGCCCGCTGGCGCTGATAGGCCGCCCCCTCCTCGGTGGTGGCATAGAGGGGAGGAAGTCGGTTGAGGGCGTAGGCGGCAATATCCCCTAAATCAATACTGCGATCGCTGTCTGCTTCAATCGCAGCCACTCGGTTAATCGCCTCAGTCAAAACCAATTCTTCCATGACATTGATGAACTGCTTGCGGGGCACTGCGACGACCTGACCTGTAAGCAAAGACCCCATCAGCCGATCTAGAGCCGTATATTCGTCTACAGAGAGTTCTGCAGCGTTATCGCAGATCCGCCCCACCTCTGCTTCCATGGTCGGCGTCAGATAACCGTTTTCTAACGCCTGGTCCACAATTTGTTCAATTCGCATAATTGATCTTGATCCCCCACTTAGATTAATAACTCCATAGCAATAGTTTGCCCTAGATAGCTGGAAGATTCCACCCTCAAAAATTAGATTTAGTTAAATCCTCGATAGCGCCAGGGCGTCGGATCCACCGCCTGACCCTCCACGTACAAGCCCCAGTGCAGGTGAGGACCGGTGACTGCGCCCGTTGAGCCCACACCGCCAATCACCTGTCCTGGCTTGACCATCTCTCCCTCCTTGACGTCAATCCGGCTCAGGTGCATATAGATCGACACCACCCCTTGTCCGTGATCGAGACCAATCACATTCCCATGAATTTTGAATCCCTGGGCCTCTCGCCCCACCAAAGCTACCCTGGCAATTGCCGGAGCCACAACAGCGGAGCCGGTTCCCCCGGCATAGTCCACCCCGCGATGGTAGTAGTCATTGGCAAAAACACCGTTATAGTAGCGCCGCAGCCCATAGCCGGTGGTAATTGGACCCTGGTTGGGCCGCAAGAAAGGGCCGCTCCAGAGCTTTTTGGGGGTGATCAGGGCTTTAAAGGCATCGACGCGATCAAACTCATAGTCAGTGCCTGCTTGATCTTTCCCCGGCGGCAGCCAGATACTTTGGGTGGGAAAGGCACGATTGCCCACCCAAACCAACAGATTCCGGGTTTTACCTGCCCCTATGACCTTGAGGGATCTACGCCCATATTTTTCTAGGGGTGTGGTGGGGATTAGCGATCGCCACTGCCTCGGGGCCACCTGAAACACTGGATAGGCTTTTCCGGCCAGGATTACCTGCGGCGCTTGGGTGAGTTTCTCTTGGGCTTCTGGCTCTACCACAACTGATAGGGTATCGCCCAACCTGGGCTTATCGGGATTTACAGAAACTTGCAATGCCTGCACCGGCAGGGACAAAGCAACAACGCCAGTGGCAAGCATCGTGGTCAGAAGGGAACGGAAAGAACGGGCTTGATTCATGGGGGTAAGTTTACGGGGGCGATGAGTACAACTAATTTATTTGGGTAATTGATTCGGGTGATCCCGTTATTTAGGAATTCACTGCCATAGAAATTTTGGTTTTAACAGCAATGATCTAACAACGGCAACGGGAGTCTGTGAGAATTCCACAGCAATGAAAAGCAAAACTTTGTATTCTGAAGTTTATAGACCTTAATATTATTTTTCAGAAAACCGATTGTGCCAGAAGATTTTAGATTAATTGTTGATTTAGTCACGGTCCTTGCGGCGGCAACTGCTGGGGGTCTATTGGCTGCCTTGGTGCGGCAACCCGCACTATTGGGCTATCTGCTAGGAGGCGTGGTCGTCGGTCCTGCGGGCCTGGGACTAATCAAAGAAGTGATTCAGGTCGAGACCCTAGCCCAGTTTGGGGTGGCGTTTCTATTATTTGCCCTCGGGGTTGAGTTTTCCCTGGCGGAGCTGAAAAAAGTTCAGCTCATTAGCCTGGGCGGGGGTGGACTTCAGATTGTCCTGACGATTTCAATCACAGCTTTGCTCTCCCTCTGGATGGGATGGGTGACGTCTCCAGTCCAAGGGGTGTTCCTGGGGGCGGTTTTGTCTTTGTCTTCAACTGCCGTGGTCCTCAAGTGCTTGATGGAGCGCAATGAAACCGAAACCGCCCATGGGCAGGTGATGCTGGGAATTCTCGTGGTTCAAGATCTGGCTCTAGGGTTAATGCTGGCGGTGCTCCCAGCCCTGGACAAACCCCCGGCAGAAATTGGGCTGGCCGTGGGCTGGGCGATTGGACAAATCGGCTTTTTTGCAGCGGGGGCAGTTATTGTTGGGGTTTGGCTGATCCCCCCCCTGCTGAAGTTTCTGGCCCGGACAGAGAGTCGAGAGTTGTTTTTGTTGGGCGTTGTCGCCCTGTGTCTGGGAATTGCCCTGCTCACAGAATATCTGGGGCTCTCAATTGAGATGGGGGCATTTGTGGCGGGGTTAATGATTGCCGAGGTGGAGTACTCTGACCAAACCCTGGCCTATGTTGAGCCCCTGCGAGATATCTTTGCTGCCTTGTTTTTTGCCGCCATTGGCATGTTGATTGATCCGGTTTTTCTTTGGGACAACCTGGAGCTAATTCTAGAGCTGGTGGCCCTGGTAATTGTCGGCAAGCTGTTGATCATCACCCCTTTAGTCAAGGTGTTTGGCTATTCTTTGAAAACTGCTTTGCTGGTGGGCTTTGGTCTGGCTCAGATTGGAGAATTTTCCTTTGTGCTGGCCAGTGCCGGTCAATCTTTGGGCTTGGTTTCCCGACGGGTCTACTTACTAACCTTGGGAACCACCGCTGTTACCCTGGTGGTCACACCGTTTTTACTGGGTCTGATTCCAAAGCTGTTTATTTGGGCAGAGTCCTATCCGGGGTTAAATCGCCTGTTAGAGTCTCAGCCGCAGGTGTCTGAAGCTGCAATTGAGACGGCGCAAATTAACAATCACATTGTGATCTGCGGCTATGGGGGCATTGGCCGCAACATTGTGCAAATGCTACAGGTCCACGACTACCCAATCCTGGTGATTGATCAAGCTGAAAGTGCGATTCAGCAATTGCGGGAGGCAAAGATTCCCTATCTGTATGGCAATGCCGCCAGCCCCCAAGTCCTGGAAAAAGCTGGGGTTAATCGCGCCCAGGGCATGGCGATCGCGCTGCCGGATCCAATGAGTTCGCGATTATGTCTGAAGCGGGCCCTAGAGTTTGCCCCGGAGTTAGATGTGATTGTCCGGGCCCCTAAGGAAAAAGACATCGAACTGCTCTATCAGTTAGGGGCTAAAGAAGTCGTTCAGCCTGAGTTTGAGGCCAGTCTAGAGGTTTCTTCCCACATCATGGTGGGGATGGGGCTCTCCCCAGGGGCAATTCAACAGGAGGTGGCCCAAATCCGCAGCGGTCACTATCAGAATCTGCAGTCCCAGCGGTCTTCCTATGCAGTTTCCCAGGAACTTAAAACCGCCGCCCAAGACATGAACAGTAAGTGGTACGCCCTGCCGACAGAGTCTCCCCTGATTGGCATGACCCTGGCCCAAACGGATCTGCGCAATTTGACTGGGGTAACCCTGATGGCGATTAAGCGCCGGGCAGGCAAAGAGCTAGATTATCCTGATTCGGAGACCCTTTTAGAAACTGGCGATCGCTTGCTAGTGGTCGGCGAACCGGAAGAAATTTCTGCCTTGAAAGATTTAGCCCAGGGTGCAGTGGCAGTCCCGACGGTCAATGCCTCTTGCCAGTGGTTGCTGCTCCCAGAAACCAGCCCGGTTATTGGTAAAACCCTCTTAGAGTTGGATGTGCGAC
>JBGTDP010000089.1:0-16117 GCA_041748255.1 Thermosynechococcaceae cyanobacterium
GGCTGCCTGGGCTGCCAGAATGCCGACTACCGCGTAGACAAAACCTTTGGCAGCATACCCAAAGCGCATACACTGCTCAATCCATCCTGAAGATTGCTGTCTCATAAAATAGTCAGTTAAAAGTCATACAAGCAAGTTTACCTGGTTTGCGCTGACACCCTATTTTGTAAATAACTTAGCTGGCAACGCTCTGCCAGCAACAATTTGATCAGCGCTCGACCCATTCAGCAATGGCTATTTCTGTGCAAATCGTCGCCCTTGCAGTAGATCCAAAAGGGGCCAGAACTGGAACTTTTCTAGGGACTGAAACTAGGTTTCAAATCTATAGAATCCTACAAAACAAACCGAACAAACTTTTTCTTGCCGACCTGTAAAACTTGATCTTTTAGATCTACTGCCGATTCAATCACCTGATCTACTTGATCGATCCGGCTGCCATTTAATCGTACAGATCCTCCCTGAATTTGTCGGCGGGCTTCGCTGCTACTGTTGACCAAGCCACTGGCACTGATTAAGTAAAACAACTTAGCCGGAAACGCCACCTGGGAGAGCGAAAATTCCGGCACCAAATCCGCCTGGCTCATGTCCCCTTGGGTTACCATTGCCGCAGCGGCTCGTTGAGCCCGCTGGGCGGCTTCCGAGCCATGGTATTGACTGACGATCGCTTGGGCAAGCAGCTTTTGGCGATCTCGGGGGGCTGGTGGTAATTGGTCCAAGGCCAAATCAGTTAACAACTCAAAGTACTGGTTTAAAACTGAGTCTGGGGTTTTCTCCAGCTTGGAGTACATACTCAGCGGATCTTCTGATAGCCCGACATAATTATTCAGAGATTTAGACATTTTTGTCTGGCCATCGGTCCCCAGCAAGATCGGAACTAGCAAGCCAAACTGAGGGCTTTGACCAAAATGCCGCTGCAGATCCCGTCCGACGGCAATGTTAAATTTTTGATCCGTGGCCCCCAGTTCTACATCCGCTTTGACGGCGACAGAATCGTATCCCTGCATCAAGGGATAAAGAAATTCATGTAAGTAGATCGGCTGCGTCTGTTCGTAGCGCTGGGCAAACCCCTCTTTTGCCAGCATCTGGCCAACGGTCATCGTCGCTAATAATTCCAGAATCTTAGTTAGATCTAGGGATGAGAGCCACTCGGAGTTATAGCGAATTTCTAGCCTGTTGGGGGTTTCAAAGTCCAAAATCGGTCGCAGTTGATCCAGATAGGTTTGGGCATTCTCAGCCACCTCCTTTATCGTCAACTGACGGCGGACCTCAGACTTGCCACTGGGGTCACCAATCCGAGCTGTGAAGTCGCCAATGATCAACACTGCCGTATGCCCAGCGTCCTGAAATGCCCGCAGTTTGCGAATTGGAATGCTGTGACCTAGATGAACCTCTGCGCCGGTGGGATCAATCCCAAACTTAACCCGCAGCGGTCGGGCCTGGATCAGTCGTTGGGCTAGATTTTCTTGAGGGTCTTGAGATTGAGGATGATCTGGAAATACCTCGGTGACACCCCGTTGCAGGATTGCGTTCATGGTCTCCTTCAAACAGTTAATTGTACGAAAAGTAATGGTCAAAACCTTTAAATCCAGGCAAATTTAAGTGGGTGTAGAGGACTTGGATCGCTTGAAACTCGAAGTCCCAGCAGACAGACTACTATAATCTCAACCCATGCCAAATAATTTCTATCTGCCCCCGAAGCAATCTTGAAAAGATTCCTGCCGGTAGGGCGTTGGTTTTTGGGCTGACTCTGGACGCATTGTTTTTTTGAATGTTAAGTTATGGATGTCAATGGGACTAGACTGGCATCTCTTGATCGCTGTTCTTCGCTAGGAAGTCTAGGCAAGGCTTTAACTAGACTGAATCTAGCTTTTGTCATGTGAGGGTGTAAATCATTGTGTCGACAAATGCAATTAGCCGGAAGCGACGTAGAACTCCCAAAGATCCAGGTTTTGTTCAGTCCGTAGCGGCCATTGCCGGAACTACGATCCTGGGGATTACGATGCTAACCAGCGCTGGCATCTCAGGGGTGTTAGTGGGTTTGGCCGTTAGTTTTCGCAATCTTCCGGATGTGCGATCGCTGCGGAATTATGTCCCCAGTGAAACAACCCACATCTATGACATCAATGGCAAGATTTTAGCCAGTCTGCATGGGGAAGAGAACCGGGAAGTGGTGCCCCTAAAGAAAATTTCGCCCCATCTCAAGCGGGCAATCGTTGCGATCGAAGATAGCAGGTTTTATCAGCATCACGGGATTAACCCCACCGGGATTGTCCGCGCTTCTCTGGCTAACTTTCGCCAGGGTGAAACGGTTGAAGGGGGCTCTACCCTGACAATGCAGTTGGTGAAAAATCTGTTTTTATCGCCAGAGCGGGCCTTGAGCCGCAAGGCAGCAGAAGCAGTATTGGCCCTACGAATTGAGCAAATCTTCCAGAAAGACCAGATTTTAGAGATGTACCTGAATCAGGTCTACTGGGGACATAACCTCTATGGTGCTGAAACGGCGTCCCAGAGCTATTTCAACAAGCCGGCAGCGGATCTAACCTTGGCTGAAGCCGCCCTAATGTCAGGGATTGTCCAAGCCCCCGAAGACTTCAGTCCGTTTCTAGACTATAAGCTGGCCAAACAGCGGCAAGGGTTGGTTCTAAACCGGATGCTGAAGTTGGGATGGATCACTGCTGCTGAGGCCGAAGCAGCTCGAAAGCAGCCTTTAAAACTGGGTCGGGTTACCTCATTTCAGCAAAGTAAGTCTCCCTATATCAGCGATACGGTGATTGCCGAGCTGAACAAACGCTTTGGCAAAGCGGCTGTGCTCAGGGGAGGGATGCGAATTCAGACGACCATTGACCTTAAACTTCAGCGCATTGCTGAAGAAACGGTTACCTGGGGTCATAGTCAGCTTTTGAACCAAGGGGTTTACGCCGATCAAATGGCGCTTGTGGCGGTGGATCCTCGCACTCACTTTATTAAAGCCATGGTCGGAGGCGTAGATCATGGCAAGAGCCAGTACAATCGAGCCACTCAGGCCCTGCGTCAGCCTGGTTCTGCCTTTAAACCCTTTGTCTACTACACGGCCTTTGCCTCCGGGAAATTTACCCCTGACTCCTCGATTAGTGATAGTCCGGTGAGTTATCCCGATGGCAGCGGTGAGATGTACTCCCCCCAAAACTACGACAGTACGTTTATGGGGGCAATGCCGATTCGGACGGCCCTGGCTCAATCTCGCAATGTTCCGGCGATTCGGTTGGGACAGGCAGTCGGGATTAATCGAGTGATTGAAGTTGCCCGAACCATGGGGATTGAAAGCCCGATTCAACCCGTGATCTCACTGCCCTTAGGGTCCGTAGATTTAACCCCCTTAGAAATGGCCAGTGCCTACGCTACCTTTGCCAATGATGGCTGGCAATCAGAAACCACAATTGTTCTGCAGGTCACCGATAACAGCGGTCACCTATTGCTCGATAATCGACCCAAGCCGAAACTTGTTCTAGATCCCTGGGCGGTTGCCTCGCTCAATAGTACGTTGCAAGGGGTGATCAACGGTGGGACTGGGGCAGCGGCCCAAATTGGTCGACCCGCCGCTGGTAAAACCGGAACCACCTCCTCAGAGCGGGATATCTGGTTTGTGGGCTATGTGCCTCAGTTGGCAACGGCGGTTTGGGTTGGCAACGATGACTATACTCCCTTAGGGTATGGGGCCACGGGGGGTGGGTTTGTTGCTCCTATCTGGCGTGATTTTATGTCACGGGCCCTTAAGGAGGTGCCAGTAGAAAAATTTACCCCCGCCTCTAAGTTTGAGCGTCCCCGACCTTAAACCTTGGGAGTACTCAACCTGTGAGAATCATTAGTCCGATGGCGATCACAAATCCTGGGAGTAAATTAGTCACCCGGATTTGAATCACTTCCAGTAAATTTAAGCCGATACAGACCAGCATAAAGCCCCCTACAGCATTGACCAGGGCGATCGCTGCTGGGGTAATAAAATCCTGAATCTGGCCTGCCAGCAGGGTCAAACCGCCCTGGTAAATCAAGACAGGCAAAGTAGAAAAGGCAGTTCCCAATCCCAGGGTGGCAGCAAAGGCGATGGAGACAATCCCATCCATGACCGCTTTGACGTACAAAATTGAGGGGTCCTGGTTGAGGCCATCTTGCAGGGACCCTAAAATTGCCATCGGACCTACCCCAAACAAAAGGCTACTAGCTACAAACGCTTTTGAAAACCGTCGATCAAGTCCCTCAACCTTTCCCAGGCGGGCCTCTAGAAAATCCCCAAACTGCTGCAGGCGGTTATCGAGTTGCAGAACTTCCCCTAACAGTGCCCCGGACAATAAAGATCCCAGAACTGCCAGTCCAGTGTCGGCTTTGGCTCCAGCGATAAACATCTGGATTCCCAATAGCAGAGTAAACACGCCCAGCACCTGGATCAAGATTTGATTAAATCGCCAGGGGATGCGACCTTTGAGGCTCCACCCCAGGGCACAACCGCCCAGGATTGCCAAGATATTTACCAGGGTGCCAGTCATCGTTCACCTGCATTGAGGACTTGCCGGTATTCTCTCAAGAAACCCTTAAAATAGACACAAGTACCCATCATCACTTTAGGTCTATGCCCCCTCGTTGGCCCCGTCAACCGGATCGTCGAGATCCTGACTATCGCCGTTTGGCGGATCGAATGAATTTTGCCGTGCATGTGGGAATTTTTACTGCGATCAATTCTGGCCTGTGGTTTTTCCGCATCCTTCAAGATCAGACCTGGCCCTGGACGCTCTGGCTGACAAGCGCCTGGTTAACTGTTTTAGCAGCCCACGGCCTCTACATTTTTGCGATCGCCAATTATCAAGCTGCTGACCTTCCCTATCAACCCACAGCAGATAAAAAGCCTTTGAGCTAAAATATGCTCCTGCAGCCAACTGCTTCAACGATGTTTGAGAGTTTGAGAAAAATATTTACGGATTAAACTGCAATTTAATTTTGATGAGTTCCCATGGCATCCTATACTTCCGAAGACCTTGAAAACTTGGCCGCAGAAATTGGTCAAAACGTCTATATCGATGTGGCTAAATGGCATCTATTCTTAAATGATGCCCACCTCCATACCCTTCTGGCCGAAAAGTTTGCCCCCATGCTGCAGTCGGGTTCCCTAAAAGAAGATCAGGTTTCCCAGGTCCTGGCCGATATTCCTGTCAAGCTTGGAGGAGGACGGCGGGAATTACCCCTGCTAGACTTGCTGCCGATGCAGTGCCAAGTTACCTTGATGGACGTTTTAGAAGAATTTCAACGTAAGTTATAAACACCGTTATTCCCTGATCTGTGCTAGTCATCAATCAGCGCGCGCATTGACACCTCTATCCCCTGGCGATCAATCCTGGCCGACATTTAGCCAAATGTTGCAGCGGCTTCATCAGGAGGGCATTTATCTCCAAGCAGCTCAACTGGCAGAGTTTTTGCTCAGCCACGGACTTCCTGTGGATCTGGAATACGTGCCGCCGCACCTGCAGGCCAAGGCCCGATTGATTAATCAAAATTATCAAGGGGATATGGCCTGTTTTGAGGAAAACTTGGCGGCTCTAGACTGGGGAGAATTAAATTAATCCGGGTGCGGATGGATAGTTTGGGCAATTCTCAGCGATCAAACCGACCTGGCCGAGAGTTGGTGACGACTCAGCCTGGGGAAGTGGTGCAGCTTGCCAAGGAAGATCCGGGCTCCATGCGGCTAGATAGCTGGCTGGCGCAACAACTGGTAGATTTTTCCCGCGCTCAGGTCCAAAAGTTGATTGAACAGGGTCAAGTCCAGCTCAATCAGCGGCTCTGTAGGGTCAAAAATACGCTGGTGCAGCCAGGGGATTGCTTGCGGGTGAGCGTTCCTGAGCTTCAACCGCTTCAACTTCAGCCGGAGGCGATTCCCTTAGAGATTCTCTATGAGGATCATGATTTACTGATTGTGAATAAACCAACTGGGCTCGTGGTTCACCCTGCTCCCGGCCATGCCACTGGCACCCTGGTTCATGCCCTGCTCGCCCACTGCCAGACCTTCTCTGGGGAAAGTCAGGAAACTTCCCTGTCGGGAATTGGAGGCGTACAGCGCCCAGGAATTGTGCACCGTCTAGACAAAGACACCAGCGGGGCGATCGCCATTGCCAAAACTGACCAAGCCCACCGGCACCTTCAGGCCCAGATTCAGGCCAAAACCGCCCGGCGCGACTATGTCGGGATTGTTCATGGATCCCCTAGCCTTAACCAGGGAACAGTCAATCAGCCGATTGGCCGCCACCCTGGCGATCGCAAAAAAATGGCTGTGGTACCTTCAGGCCGTCAGGCTATGACCCACTGGCAGGTACAAGAACGGCTGGGGAACTATACCTTGATACAGTTTGCGCTAGAAACCGGACGTACCCATCAAATCCGGGTGCATAGTGCCTATCTGGGCCATCCTCTGGTCGGAGATCCAGTCTATAGTTCCGGGCGATCGCTGGGCGTAAACTTATCCGGTCAAGCCCTACATGCCTGGCGGCTGGGCCTGCAGCACCCCATCACTCAAGAATGGATTGAAGTCACTGCTGCTTTGCCCAGGTCTCTGGTGAGATTGCTAGAGGTTCTGCGGCAAAGAAAATAGCGTCGATACTTAATAACTTGAAACAATTAGCCCGGTAGTTCTTAATATATTTTTACAGGCTGCTTAAAAGGTAAAAACCAGCCCAGAGGCCCAGCCTATCTAAATTTTCTGGGTTATTAAGAAACGATAAAATCAATCTAATTTAACTTTAAAAGGCCCAAGCCCAGGCAAGTTTTGATTGAAACAGAATGAAAATCGACCTGAAACCTACTTCTAGCAAGGGCTTTGAATTTAAATCCTCAGCCGTTGAGGCCTTTTAATAACTTGTAACGAACAATGACTCGCCTGCATTGTATAAAAAGAAGCTGAAGGGTATAAGTGACAGGCAAAAGTTAAACATCAGAACGATTTATAAGTTTTTGTCTCTCTCATCCAAGTGCAAAGTTTTTCTCAGATTTTTCTGGGTTTATTGTTGACAAGCTTTTTTGTGAAACAATTAAGAAGTGTACTTAGTGAGGGAAACTTGGGCCTGTTGACCCTTTCAGACCGGATTTTTCTGGTCTGTAAATTCTTATAGGTTTTAATCAAACCCACACTCAACCAAATGCAAGTAGGAGATTGAGTCAATGTTAGATGCATTCGCCAAGGTTGTTTCTCAGGCTGACGCAAAAGGTGAATTCCTTAGCGGCGGTCAGTTAGACTCCCTGACCAACATGGTCAAGGAAGGTAACAAGCGCTTGGATGTTGTTAACCGGATTACCGGCAACGCTTCCGCTATTGTTGCTGACGCTGCTCGGGCTTTGTTTGAAGAACAGTCCCAGCTGATTCAACCCGGTGGTAACGCCTACACCAATCGTCGGATGGCTGCTTGCCTTCGCGATATGGAAATCATTCTGCGCTATGTCACCTACGCCACGATTGCTGGGGATGCCAGTGTGCTAGATGATCGCTGCTTGAATGGCCTGCGGGAAACCTATCAAGCCTTGGGCGTACCGGGTGGTTCCGTGGCCACAGGTGTTCAAAAAATGAAAGATGCTGCTGTTTCTGTCGCCAATGATTCCAATGGAATCACCAAGGGTGATTGCAGCAATTTGATGTCTGAACTTTCTAGCTACTTTGATCGGGCAGCCTCTGCTGTTGGTTAAGTTGCTGATTCAGCTTAATTCTAATTTTTCTTGAGAACAAAAATTGCAGGATAAATCTTAGGGAGATAATCCAACTATGAAGACCCCGATTACTGAAGCGATCGCTTCTGCCGATACCCAGGGCCGCTTTCTGAGCAATGCTGAGATGCACCAGGTATATGGCCGCTATGAGCGGGCTGCTGCTGCTATGGAAGCTGCTCGGACCTTGACCAACAACGCTCAAAAGTTGGTTGATGGTGCTGCAAATGCTGTGTACCAAAAATTCCCCTACACAACCCAGCAGCAAGGCAATAACATGGCCTCTGACTCTCGCGGTAAGTCCAAGTGCTCCCGTGACATCGGTTACTACGTGCGCATGGTTACTTACTGCCTCGTGGCTGGTGGCACAGGCCCCATGGATGAGTACCTGCTGGCTGGCTTAGATGAAATGCACCGGACCTTTGACCTCTCCAATAGCTGGTATGTCGAAGCTCTCAAGCACATCAAAGCTAACCATGGGATTACTGGCCAACCCGCTGTGGAAGCTAACGCCTATATTGACTACGCTATCAACGCCCTGAGCTAGTCATCGTACGTGTGCTGCCCGGAAGAATGAGTGAATGTTGGCCGCAAAGCTAGCAGTTGCTAATTTTTCCGGGCATTGTTTTCTGAATCCTAACGATTACTGAACGATAAAAAATTTCAAAATATTTGCTGTGCTGGGAGAAAAAAGATGAGTGGTTTAGTAGCAGCCAATTTAACTGCAGCTGGCAGGCTCGGTGTTTCGGCCTTTGACACCTCTTCTCAGGTTGAGCTGCGACCTGACTGGACAGAGGATGATTTGCAAGCAGTAATTCGATCTGCCTACCGTCAGGTCTTGGGGAATGATTACATCATGACCTCAGAGCGACTGACCCCTGCTGAGTCTCAACTTCGGCAGGGAAATATCACTGTACGAGAGTTTGTTCGCGCCATTGCCAAATCAGAGTTATACAAAACAAAATTTCTCTACTCTAACTCCAATACTCGCTTTATCGAACTGAACTACAAGCATCTGCTGGGTCGGCCTCCCTACGATGAGGATGAGATCAACTATCATCTCAACCTTTACAACGAGCAAGGCTGTGATGCTGAGATTGACTCCTACATCGATAGCAATGAGTACGAGGATAGCTTTGGTAACAACGTTGTTCCTTATTACCGTGGATTTTCAGTTGATCCAGGGGTGAGAACGACCGGCTTTACCCGGATGTTCCGGCTCTATCGAGGCTATGCCAGCAGCGATCGCTCTCAGGTTGAGGGAAAAACCCCCCATCTAATGCGGGAATTGGCACAAAATCGAGCATCTGGAATTCGCAACCCTGCTGGGGTTTCGGGTGGTTGGAGTCACATTGGGGCTGGGAGTGATGAAACCCCCAAACAAGCCCTAGGAGGCTCCTGGGGAGAAAGTGAACGAGTCTACCGGCTTGAGGTGGCTGGGATTCGACAGCCTGGATACCCCAAGGTGCGTCGCAGTAATGTTGCCTATCTGGTTCCGGTTGAGCAAATGCTCCCCAAGATGCAGCAGATTCATCGCATGGGTGGCAGAATTGTCAACGTTTCTCCTGCCTCATAAACAGCACAGTTCAGGGATGAGAAGGTAGCCCTCAAGCCTCTTGAATGCTTTCTTTTTCCTGAATTCATTTCAGCATAAACAGCGCTACTACTTTAGGAGCAATCTCAACTATGTTTGGTCAAACTGCCCTTGGTAAAGACACGCTTAACGATGCCGCCAGCCGGATGTTTCGGTTCGAGGTTGAAGGTCTCCGCCAAAGCGATCAGGCTGATAGGCTCAACTACTCGATTCGTCACAGCGGCAGCATCTTTATCACGGTGCCCTACAATCGCATGAACGAAGAAATGCAGCGAATTAGCCGCTTAGGGGGCAAAATCGTCAACATCTCGCCGCTTTCATCCTAAATCTTCAGGAGTTAGGGAGTTAGTTTTTTCCCTAACTCCTTTAGGGAGTCTAAAGAGTTACAAAAAGATTTATTCGGAGCCTTTAAACAATGTTTGGTCAAACTGCCCTTGGGAGCACTACTTCCCTCAGTGATGCCGCCAGTCGGATGTTCCGCTTTGAAGTTAAGGGTCTGCGACAAACCTATCAGTCAGATAAATTAAGCTACCCTATTCGTCGCAGTGGGAGTGCTTTTATTTCAGTGCCCTACAACCGCATGAACGAAGAAATGCAGCGAATTAGCCGCCTAGGGGGCAAAATCGTTAGTATTCAGCCTTTGAATGTGGATATCAACGCAAATTCTAGCGCTAAAAGTCAAGCCACCGCTGCCCACCAAAATGTTGATAATGGCAGCGAAGACAGGCCAAAGGCCAAGCGCAAAGCCAGCGTTGAATCCAAATCTAAGGGCTAATTTCTCCACGACTGGCCCCACCCTTAAAAGGTGGATCTAGCCTTTTCTTGAGTTTAGGTGACCCTTTGAATTCATGGTAGAACCCCACAAGCAGTCTCGTTCTGAATCATCCCCAGATCAACCCGCTGGGGGTGAGGTTTTAACCGTAGAGCAGGCGATCGCTAACCTGACTGACTCGGACTTAAGCCTTCGTTATTATGCTGCCTGGTGGTTGGGTAAATTTGGTAACTCCATCCCTGAAGGGTTAAAGGCAGCCGTGGTTGAGGCCTTGATCGCGGCCCTTGATGACGAGTCTGACCAAACGGAGCTAGGGGGTTACCCCCTGCGGCGCAATGCTGCCCGAGCCTTAGGCAAGCTTGAAGATCTGGGTGCTATCCCTCCCTTGATTGGCTGTTTAGACTGCTCTGACTTTTATGTGCGAGAAGCAGCAGCCCAATCTTTAGGAATGCTGGGTGATCCAGCCGGTATCCCAGCCCTGATGCAGTTGCTAGCGGGCGGGGTAGCGGCAGCGCAGCCTGTGCCCAGTCGGCCCCATATGACTCAGCCCTATAAAGCGGTTCTAGAAGCCTTAGGACTGCTGAAGGCGACAGAAGCAATCCCCTTGATTAAACCCCTGCTAGACCATTCGACCAAACGGCTGCAAAATGCTGCGGCCCGGGCGATGTATGTGCTGACCCAGGAACCAGGGTATGGAGAGCAACTGGTCTGTGCCTTAGAGGATAGTGATCTTAAATGGCGGCGGACAGTCTTGCTGGATCTAGGGGCCAGTGGCTATTTGCCGGCGGCTAAAGCCATTGCCCAAGCTGCGGTTGAGAATAGCTTTAAGCTGATTTCCCTCAAGGGTTTATTGAAAACAACGCTCCAGCGATCGCCGGCAACTCCTGTGGCGAATATCTCTGCTGAGGCTCAACAGGTGATGTCCTTGATGGATTCGCTGTTGTAGTTGATTAAAACGCTGTAATCCCAAACTACCGTGACCACTTCTGCCAATGTTTTAGATCTAATTAAGGCTGTTGAGCAAGCCGACTCTCCGGCTGGCTTGGGGGCAGCCGTTCAGGCGCTGGTGCAGGTTCGCTCAGCAGCGGCGATTCCGGCCTTGATTAGAGTTTTGGGGTACAACAACCCGGCAGTGGCGATCGCGGCGGTGGAGGGGTTGGTGCAGTGGGGAGAGGTGGCGGTGCCCTACTTACTCGCTCAACTCGATGACTATAACTACGGGGCCCGAGCTTACTCCTTTCGAGCCCTAGCGGCAATTGCCGACCCCCAGGCCCTAGAAGTATTGCTAAAAGCTGCGGTGGCCGACTTTGCGCCCAGTGTCCGGCGGGCAGCAGCCAAGGGTTTAGGTTCTCTGCACTGGTCTCGGCTGCCGCCAGATCAGGTGGCAGCGGCCCAGGCCCAGACCCTAGAGACCCTGGTCCAGATCTGCCAAGACTCAGACTGGTCCATTCGCTATGCCGCCATTGTCGGATTGCATGCTTTGGCGGTGGTTGTCAGCCCAGCGGATCAACGCCGGGCAATTCTATCCCAACTTGATCAGCTAGCCCAGGCCGATCTAGATTTAGCCGTTCAATCCCGGGCGCGGTGGGCATTGCAGCAGCTAGCGTCTGTTGGTTATTCTTTGCCACCTTTAAGGGGGGCTTTGGCCCAGACGCCTACCTAGCCGAAGGCAATCCCAGGGCAATTAATTTTTTCTTGTTTAACTACTGAATCAATAAAAAGGTTTACTTATGCCACTTCCACTCCTTGAAATTACTCCTAAAACTCAAAATCAACGGGTTGCGGGTTTTGAGATTCCTGATGAAGATGACGCTCCGGTTTATCGGCTTATAGATACGGCCTCAGACACCGGCATCACTGACCTGATCTGGGCTGCCTATCGCCAGATCTTTAGCGAACACTTGATTTTAGAAAGCTATCGCCAACCTACCCTAGAATCTCAATTGCGCAATCGAGCAATTTCTGTGCGGGCGTTTATCCGGGGTCTGGGCAAATCAGATGTCTACCGGGAGCTAGTCGGGGAAACCAACTCGAACTATCGCTTGGTGGACATTACTTTTAAGCGGTTTTTGGGACGATCTACCTATAACCAGGATGAGCAGATTTCTTGGTCAATTGTGATTGCCACCCAGGGATTGCACGGCTTCATTGATGCCGTTGTGGATAGCGAAGAGTACCGCCGCAATTTTGGCGATGATATCATTCCCTACCAGCGGCGGCGGATGGAAGCCCGGCCTTTTAACCTGGTCACTCCCCGTTATGGCAGAGATTGGCGAGATCGCCAGGCGTTTAACTCTCTGCAAGGCCGCTCCTACTATCAGGTTCGTCAGTACCGCTCGGGTGAAATGGATAAGAAAGTGGTGCGCAATGCCATTCCAATCTCCTTTTTGAATATGGCTCAGTCGATGCTGTCCCCTCACCTTGACACTCAACGCCATGTTGCCCGGTCAACCGCCAACAATATCCAGATTCCAGATATGACTCGCTCAGGAACCAATCGAGCTGCTGTGAAACCAACTGGGGTGGCGCTGCCCTATCGCTATATTCCTACGACACCGAAGGTCTAGGATCGCTTTGCTAACCCCCAGATTGATTGTTTACTCTGGAAACCCTTCTCAAGGACCCTATCCCCATGTCAATTCCTTTATTAAGCTATAAGCCTGCTTCCCAGAACCAGCGAGTTCCCGGTTATCAAGTCCCAGATGAAGATACACCTTATACCTATCGATTAGAAGATTGTGCGTCTGAAACGGAAATTCAAGCATTAATTTGGGCGACCTACCGGCAAATTTTTGGCGAACATGAAACCCTGCAAAGCAACCGCCAAAGCACTCTAGAATCTCAGCTAAAAAATCGGACACTGACTGTGCGAGATTTTGTGCGCGGATTAGCTAAATCCGAAGCCTTTCGGCGCTTAGTTGTAGAACCGAATTCTAACTACCGCCTTGTCGAGGTTTGTCTCAAGCGTCTGCTCGGTCGGGCCCCCTACAACCAGGATGAAGAAATTGCCTGGTCAATTAAAATTGCCACCTTGGGTTGGGGAGGCTTTGTGGATGCCTTGGTTGACAGTCAGGAATATCAAACCAACTTTGGCGAAAACATTGTCCCTTACCAGCGCCGCCGCTATAAGGATCGGCCGTTTAATCTTGTCACCCCTCGCTATGGTAGCGACTGGCGCGACAAGCTAGACACCCAACGCCATAAGTGGGGTGATATTAGCAATTTCTTAGAGATGGCCCGTTCTCTAAGCCCGGCTGCTGCTGAGTATAAGCAGGTGCAAACCGCCAACATTCAAATTCCAGATACAAGCCGTGATCAGCCCTCTGACCGCATTCCTGCGTCGGTTAATCCGATTGCTGGCTTTCCCCTCATCTAATCCCAGATAGACCTAGCAAAGGATGATTCTCAACCCTAGCGCTAGCCTTTCTACCCCAGGAGATATTATTTCGTAAAGGAGAGACTGGCATGTCAATGCCATTACTAGACTATAAGCCCACAACTCAAAACCATCGGGTCCGGAGTGTCGGGTCAGTAGAGGCCAATGAAGCAATTTTTTACCATCACTATTGCTTAGAAGAGGCAACGACTCCAGCCCAGATTAATCAGCTGATTTGGGCTGCCTATCGGCAGGTATTTAACGAACAGGAAACCTTGGCTTTTAACCGCCAAATCCCGTTAGAAACTCAACTTGCCAATGGCTCAATTACCGTGCGAGACTTCATCCGAGGTCTGGCCAAGTCAGAGCGGTTTTATCAGTTGGTAGTGGAGTCAAATAATAACTACCGACTGGTGGAAATTTGTTTTAAGCGTCTGCTTGGTCGCGAACCCTACAACCAGGATGAAAAAATTGCCTGGTCGATTAAAATTGGCACTCTTGGTTTCCATGGCTTTGTCAATGCCCTAATTGACAGCGACGAGTATAACCAAACCTTTGGGGATTCCATTGTCCCCTACCAGCGCCAGCGGATGGAGAAGCGCCCCTTTAGTTTTACCCCCCGCTACGGGGAAGACTTTCGCGATCGCCTGCCACAACCTGCCAGACCCGGTCAAGGTTTTCAACCCCAGGAACAGCCTTTTCAGCCCTTTAATTGGCAGGAATTTATCCAGCAATCTAACTGGGCCGTGGTCAGTGGCGTCAGCATCCTGAGCATAGGTGTGCTTGGCTTTCTACTGCTATTGGGCCTAACCACTGGTTCTTGGGGAGGGTAAACCCTCGGGTTAGGTTTTACCGCCAGAACGCGAGATAATAGCCCCAGTGGGCAAAGTTCCTTTTACCTTCTGCAGCTTTTTAATTAATTGTTTTGCCCTAAATGTTCATCACCTGACCAATTTCTCTATAGGAGATTCCAGCATGGCCCTGCCGTTACTTGAATATAAACCTAGTAGCCAAAATCAACGGGTTCGTAGTTTTGGCACTTCGGATCTGAATGAAGATACCCCTTATATCTACCGCACTGAAGATGCTAACTCTCCCCAGGAGATGGAAGCTCTGATTCGGGAAGCCTACCGCCAAATTTTTAACGAGCAGCTGCTGCTTAGATTTAACCGCCAGGTGACCCTAGACACTCGGCTCAAGAATGGCTCGATTACGGTACGCGACTTTGTCCGGGAGCTGGTTAAGTCAGAGCGGTTTTATACCTTGGTCGTTAGCGTCAACGATAACTATCGCTTAGTCGAAGTTTGTTTAAAGCGTTTGCTGGGCCGTGAGCCTTACAATCAAGATGAAAAGATTGCCTGGTCAATCAAGATTGGCACCCTGGGCTTCTATGGCTTCGTCGATGCCCTGATCGACAGTGACGAGTATACCCAAGCCTTCGGGGACTTCACTGTGCCTTACCAGCGCAAGCGGATGGAGAAGCGCCCCTTTACCTTCTTACCGCGCTACGGGGAAGATTATCGCGAAAGCGCCGGTACAGCCAAAACTGACTGGCGAATTGCTCTGGAGAACTTTTACTCCCGTAAGTATCAGGAGCGGCAGCTCCCCGAAGGTGATCCTCGCAAGTTCCGGGATATTGCGGCGGCCATTTCGCCTCAGCGCAACTATGCCCAGCGGGTTTCTGCCCACGATATTGACTACATGAAAAAGGTGCCAACCCGGCGCTAAACCTTTTTACTCAATCAAAACTAGACTGGGTCTGATCTTCACCCCTAACCAATGTGATGGCTAAGGGCGAAAACCAGACCCAGTTTGCTTAAGAATGCAAGTGGGTCGGCATATCAAGATCTCGGAAGCACAGTGGGATGAAAGCAATGTGCCTCAAGTCTTTAAACACCGCGTTGTGTCTGCCTCAACAGGCAATTCTCAACTTGAGGCCTACAAAACTAGGATGCACTCGAACGATTACTAGCGAAGTTGGAGCCTTTGAGGTGGCGGACACTGCGATCGCGGAAACCGATCAAACCTATTATCACCACTGAAGTCTTGAGCCAATTGCCCCCAACAGCACAATTAATCCAAGGGAGCGTCGAAAGTAGTTAACGCCCTGAAAAAGCTCTAACCAGGCCCAAGTGAACATGGCCCCGAAAGCCAGCGCGTCTACACCCGCATAGAGATTACCGTTAATAGGCAGAAATTTAACTAAAGTTGCTCCCAGCCAAACTAAAATTGGCAGATTTGGCTTTTGAGCGATCGCGATGTTGCCCTGATCATCTCGAAAAGTTTTATCAAACAGCGTATTTTCCATGGTTTATATTCACCTTAGTTCGTGGCTTAACCCTTGGCTAGTTAAACTGGAGCGCTATTGCGATCCAATTCATCCCTTAGATGCGGCATCAGCAAGTAACACCCTCATGGCGAGGGCTGGGTTGCCCTGCTTTACTGGACGATGAGCTATAACTATTTCTGGTGTACAGCGTAGGAGATAAAAAAAGGCGTATCCTTCTGGAAATGAAAAAGCACCAGAAAAAGGAATACACCATGACTCAAGATAATCTAGTCGAGTTCAAAACACCAGAGACTGAGGAAACATTCACCGACGCGCTCAGTGAGCTAGTGCGACAGGGCGCTCGTCAGATCATTGCGCAAGCAGTGGAGGCAG
>JBGTDP010000090.1:0-1725 GCA_041748255.1 Thermosynechococcaceae cyanobacterium
ATCACGACAATCCCATTGCGGATATAAAAACCCTGGTCTTCCCGCTCGGCTTCTTCCACACTGTCCTTGTTGATAATTTGGACATCGCGGCCAATACAGGCATTTTTATCGACGATCGCCCGCCGGACGGTTGTATTGGGGCCAATCCCTAGGGGTACTTTATTTTCTTTCAAGGCTGAATCAAGCTCAGCAAAAGGTTGGTAGAAATCAGCCCCCATCAGCAGCGAGTTATCAATAAAACAACCGGCCTGAATTCGCGATCGCACCCCCAAAACAGAATGCTGGATTTGACAGTTCTTGAGAATACATCCTTCGCCAATAATTGACTCTGTGACATGACAGTCTAGAAGCTTTGTCGGGGGCAAGTAACGAGATCGGGTATAGATAGGGGCTTCCTCTTCATAGAAGCTGAAATCAGGCTGAGGTTGTCGCGTTAGCTCTAGGTTAGCCTCATAAAACGCCTCAATGGTCCCAATATCTTCCCAGTAATCATTAAACAAAAAGGCTTGGACGTTGCGTTCCTTGGTACAACTGGGAATAATCTCCTTGCCAAAGTCAGTGGATTCCGGAGAGGCCTTGAGTAAATCAATCAGCACTTGCCGCTTAAACACATAAATCCCCATGGAGGCGATATAGGGTTTTTCCTTGGCCTCCTCAGGATTAAGTCCCAGGGTTGTATTATCCACCTGCATGCGAGTTAGGGCCTCGCCCTCAGGTTTTTCGCTAAAATCAATAATTCGTCCAGAATCGTCAATTTTCATCAAGCCAAAGGCAGACGCCCGACGCTGATCAATGGGAATCACCGAGAGGGTGATATCCGCATTGGTATCCCGGTGACGTTGCACAAACTGGCGGTAGTCCATCCGGTACAACTGATCCCCTGACAAAATCAGGTATTCATCAGCATCCCACCCCTCCAACAACCAGAGATACTGCCGCACAGCATCCGCCGTTCCCTGAAACCAGTTGGGATTTTCCTGGGTTTGTTGGGCTGCCAGAACTTCCACAAAACCATCACTAAACCCCGGAAAGCTGTAGGTGCGGCTAATGTGCCGGTTGAGAGAAGTTGAGTTAAATTGCGTCAAAACATAGATCTTAGTGATCTCAGAATTGATGCAGTTACTCACCGGGATATCAATCAGACGGTACTTACCCGCTAGGGGAACCGCAGGCTTAGCGCGTTGCTTGGTCAGGGGGTAGAGCCGAGTTCCAGCACCGCCACCCAGAATGATTGCCAATACATTCTTCATAATCTTCTCTTAACGACCCATTGACCTCTCCCATCCAGTGTGGGTCTGGATGCAGCCCTTGGCAAGAGGTAGGCAAATAAAGATGTCTGATTTGACAGTTTCTCGTTGCCCCCCTTGCCAATCAACTTACAAATCAATTAGAGCAGAGCGTCTTCTTGATGGGTCTCAATGGTGCAATTTGAGGTGGGGTAAGCATAGCAAGTGAGGACGTTGCCGGCTGCCATCTGCTCATCGTCTAGGAAAGACTGCTCGGACTGGTCAACCGATCCCTCAACTAGCTTGCCATTACAGCTAGAACAAGCCCCCGCCCGGCAGGAGAAAGGCAAGTCTAAGCCATTTTCCTCAGCAGCATCCAGAATATACTCATCCTCAGAAACTTCAATCGTTTGATCGATTCCTTCAGCTTCGTTAAAGAGTCTTACTTGATAAGTTGCCATGCAGCGTTCCTCGTAGAGTATCGAATCTAATTTTGAGG
>JBGTDP010000091.1:0-2553 GCA_041748255.1 Thermosynechococcaceae cyanobacterium
GTGGAAACCAGTGTTGAAGGGGTGTTTGCTGCTGGAGATGTCCAAGACCATGAATTTCGCCAGGCGGTGACTGCGGCTGGGACTGGCTGTATGGCGGCGATGCTAGCCGAGCGCTGGTTATCTGCAAATAGTCTGGTTCAAGAGTTTCATCAAGCCCCAGAAACTCAAGCGCCAGCAGCTGAGCCCAAGCCCGAAAAGCCGGAAGAACTAGAAGCTGAGTTTGATCCCCTCGCCACCCGTCAAACCGGGGGTTATGCCCTGCGCAAACTTTTCCATGACAGCGATCGCTTAATCATGGTCAAGTATGTCTCTCCTACCTGTGGTCCCTGTCATACCCTCAAACCCATTTTGGACAAAGCTGTAGATGAGTTTGACGGCAAGATGCACCTGGTTGAGATTGACATTCAAGCGAACCCAGACATTGCCGAGACGGCTGGGGTGGCCAGCACCCCTACGATTCAGTTCTTTAAGGACCAGGAGTTGCTTGAGCAGATGGTGGGGATCAAACCCAAAAGCCTATACCGGGAAAAAATTGCCAGTCATTTGAACGGAGGCTAACAGGTTAACAGCCAGGGGCTAAATCTTAAATCACCCCTAGCATCTCTGGCCTAGGATTGTAGAATAGGGCTTGCTGCTGCTCAGTAATCCCCTATTCCCTTCCCTCCACTGCCATGACCTTTGTTAAGCTTCGGTCCCTGGAGTTTCTAAATTTCCTTCGGCGTCCTAGCCTTTCGGTCCAACTAATGGTTTTGGGCCTGGGGATCACCTTGATCTACGTGCTGGCGGCCCTGCTGGCTCCGGCATTTCAAGCCTGGGGCTGGCTGCAAAGCCCAACGGAGTTTCTCAGCAATCCGGTCCAAGATCCGCCTTCTCTGGAGCACTGGTTTGGCACCAACCAGCAGGGGTACGATGTCTTTTCGCGCACGGTGTTTGGCACCCAAGCAGCTCTGCAGGTGGTGGTGGTGGCGACGCTTCTGAGTTTGGTGATTGGCGTCCCTTTGGGTCTGGTCAGCGGCTACCTGGGCGGGCGCTTAGATCGGGTGCTGCTATTTTTGATGGATACCATCTATACGCTTCCGGGTTTACTGTTATCGGTAACCGTGGCCTTTGTGGTCGGCAGAGGGGTTTTTAACGCCGCGATCGCCCTAAGTGTTGCCTACGTGCCCCAGTATTATCGGGTCGTGCGCAACCACACCGTCAGCGTTAAAACAGAGCTATTTATCGAGGCCGCCCAAGCCCTGGGGGCCTCTACCTGGCAGGTGCTATCTCGGTATTTATTCTTAAATGTGATCCAGAGTGTGCCGGTGTTGTTTACCCTTAATGCCGCCGATGCCATTCTCACCCTGGCTGGCCTGGGATTTTTGGGTCTGGGCTTACCCGAACAGACAGCGGAGTGGGGATACGACCTGCGCCAATCTCTAGATGGTCTCTCAACCGGGATCTGGTGGACAACCTTATTCCCTGGGTTGGCGATGACGCTGATGGTTGTGGGGTTGTCCTTCGTGGGCGAGGGATTAAATGAATTTGTCAACCCGCTCCTACGGCGGGAAAACTGGGGCCGCCGTTGAGGCCCCTGGGACTCAAATAGGGGATCTCAGCCAGCAGTTTGGGCCAAGAATCTCCGCTACAATCGGAGAAGCCTAGGAATTTTTACTTACTTGGCTACAGCGTAACGTTTGAGGGTGTCTCCTGTGATCCTGACCGACATCTTTCCGTTTAGGTTGAACCTCAACCCAGTGGCGATCGCGGGGGCGAGTTTGTGGGCCACGGCGCTTTATCTGGGGTTCTTCCCCTATAGTCAGTGGGTGATGACGCAGCTAAGCCGCTGGTTTGATTTTGCCGAGCGTTCTCTGTATTGGTCAGCAGAAGAATTTGAAAAGACGCGTCCGGCCCGAGAGGCTCAAAATGCCTTTTGGGCTTCAATTTTTAGCATTCTGCCATTTCTGATCCTAGGAACGCTGTGCTACTACGGGTTGGTGGTTAGTCTGGGAGAAAGTTGGGCAATCAGTGTGGGGTTAATTGCCTTGATCGGCGGCGGGGTTTACGAGCTGGGCCGCCGGGATGGGCAGTCTTCTAAGTAACCTCTCAAACTGAAAACTAAAGCCTTAGCGAGCCTTAGCGCTCAAGTTCTGCCTTGACCAGTGTTGCCAGATTCTGGGCAGCCCCAGGCTCTCCTCGGACGTTTTGCAGTTGCTGGCGCATCAGGGCTAACTTTTTAGGGTTACTCAGCAGATCTAAAACCTGCTCTGCCACCTCCTGAGGATGGAGTTGACCCACCAGCTCTGGCACAATCTCTCTACCAGCCCAGATATTCGGCCAGGCCAATAGGCCCAACCGCCGCAGCGCCAGCCAATTAATCAGCTTCGCCATCCATGAACCAATCCCCGGTAAGTTTGCCAGCAGACCCAAAATCCCATCCCAGGAGCGCATCGCATCTAGCTGTTGGGTGGGCAGTAGGACCAGCATCGGGATCGTCAATGCCCCCAACTCGGCTGTATTAGCCCCAACAGTCGTCAGACACAGACAACATTCAGAAAGCAATTCATAGGCCGG
>JBGTDP010000092.1:0-5415 GCA_041748255.1 Thermosynechococcaceae cyanobacterium
CCTGCTAAAACTCGGCTCAACCGGAGCCCTTGTCGCCGCAGCCGCCAGCCTAGGGCTAGTTAAACAAGCTGAAGCTGCCGATGCGATCGCCCCTGCAATCAGTCCTGAGGAGGCCCTGCAAAAATTAATGGCCGGAAATCAGCGGTTTGTCCGCCATCAGCCTCAATACCCAGATCAGTCGGCGGCCCGGTTGCGGGAGGTGGCTCAAGGGCAACATCCTTTTGCCACCGTTTTGAGTTGTGCTGACTCACGGGTCCCGGCTGAAATTCTTTTTGATCAGGGCATTGGCGATATTTTTGATGTGCGGATTGCCGGGAATATTTCTACCCCAGAATCGTTGGGCAGTATTGAATATGCGGTAGCACTATTAGGAACCCCGGTGTTAATGGTGATGGGTCATGAGCGCTGTGGGGCCGTTACCGCTGCTGTGCAAAATAAATCTCTCCCCGGTGAAATTGGCACTTTTGTAGAAGCAATATTGCCAGCGGTGAACCGGGTTAAAGATCAGCCCGGTGATCTTGTGGACAATGCTGTGGTTGAGAATGTGCGCTATCAGATTGAACAGTTGCAGCGATCACCCCTGCTCAAGGAACGGTTGCAGTCTGGCAAATTAAAAATTGCTGGCAGTCGATACGACCTAGATACCGGCACGGTGCAAATGATTACCTAGTTTACGGTGCCGCAATGCGCCATTGCTACATAAATCAAATCACTTCTGACGCCAAAAGCTTCCCCTTGACCCGCTCGTATGCATCCTCAAGCAGCCACTCTTGAGCTGTTTGATAGTTTGGGTGAGTAACAACTAACTTGTAGTTAAATGTTGGATTGAAAATACGACAGGTCGCGTCTTGGTCGCCAACCAACATCAGAATCTTGGGCGGGAAAAGAACGGGATCAACCCAAAGCCCCAAGATTTTCAGAGTTTTAGCTTGTTCGGCCTTTTTTGTAGGTGAATTGGGATTGCTATAGAAAGCGGCTGTGTGGCTGGAAATAGATAAATTCGGGTTTAAGGTATTTATGACTAAAGGACTATTTCAATTGCCCAAAAAAATAATCATGATAAAGTTAGCGGCCCTTGATATTAACCAACGGCCATGCTAGCCGGATGAACTCTATGCGCTTTGCGCTCATTCCTAAGCCATGCGACTTTTTAATCGCTCGCTTCAAACTGAACCAGATCTTCAGACTCGAATCTTAAACGCTGCTCAGCGGTTATTTGCCCGCAAAGGGTTTGAAAAAACAACCACCCGTGAGCTAGCGCAGGCAGTGGGCGTTGCCGAAGGAACCCTGTTTCGGCACTTTGAGAACAAAAAAGCAATTTTAGCCGCAGTTGTGACCCGAGGCTGGATTGAGCTCCTCACAGACTTACTCACAGAACTCAGCGAGATGGGCAGTTATCAAGCGGTGGCCCAGGTGATGCGGCGACGGATGGCAAATTTGCATCATAACGCTGACCTGATGCGGGTGTGTTTCATGGAAGCCCAATTTCATCCTGATTTGCAGGAGCAAATTCAGTCTGAGGTGATCACCAAGATGATGGATGTGGCAGAAGCCTTTGTGGAAACTGCGATCGCTCAAGGGGTGTATCGACCGCTAAACCCAAAGATTGTCGCCCAAGTTTTCTTGGGTCTGTTTACCATTGCGGGCTTTAGTCAGGATACCTTGATCAGTCCGGATGCTTCACCCTTGGCCCGGCAGGAGATGGCAGAAACCCTGGCCGATATCTTTTTGAATGGGGTTGCAGCAGATTCAACAGTGGCTAAAGCACAGTTGAGTGATTGAAAATGGGTGACTGAGGAAGGGAGGCTGTGTCAGAATAAGCCAGAAGTAAGGCTGTTGTTGGTGCATTTCTGGGGTAGTCATGACTAAGTTTGTCTTTGTCACCGGTGGTGTTGTTTCCAGTATTGGCAAAGGAATTGTTGCTGCCAGTTTAGGGCGGCTGCTCAAGTCACGGGACTACTCGGTTTCTATTTTGAAGCTGGACCCTTATATCAATGTGGACCCCGGAACCATGAGCCCTTTCCAGCACGGGGAGGTCTTTGTCACCGACGACGGGGCTGAGACGGATTTGGATTTGGGTCACTATGAGCGATTTACGGATACGGCCATGTCCCGGCTCAATAGTGTGACCACGGGCTCCATTTATCAGGCAGTTCTGAATCGAGAGCGTCGGGGAGATTACATGGGGGGAACAGTGCAGGTAATTCCCCACATTACTAACGAAATTAAGGCGCGGATTCTGCGGGTGGCTAAAAACACCAATCCTGATGTGGTGATCACTGAAATTGGCGGCACCGTAGGGGATATTGAGTCTCTGCCGTTTCTAGAGGCGATCCGGCAGTTTCGCAAAGAGGTGGGGCGACAAAATATTCTCTATATGCACGTGACCCTGGTGCCCTGGATTCCTTCGGCGGGGGAGATGAAAACCAAGCCCACCCAGCACTCGGTCAAAGAGTTGCGCTCGATTGGGATTCAACCGGATATGCTGATCTGCCGCTGCGATCGCCCGCTGCACCCCAGCCTCAAGAACAAAATGTCAGAGTTTTGCGATGTACCGCCAGAATGTGTGATTACCGCCCGGGATGCCAAAAGTATCTATGAGGTGCCGCTGATCCTGGAGCGGGAAGGGCTGGCCCAGCAGGTTAGTTCTCTCCTGAATTTAGCCCAGCGGCAGCCGGACTTATCAAACTGGCAAACCTTGGTGGACCGCCTCTACCGACCTACGGAGTGCCTGGATATTGCCATTGTCGGTAAGTATGTCCGCTTGAGTGATGCTTATCTGTCTGTGGTCGAAGCTCTACGCCACGCAGCGATCGCCCTAGACTGTGAAGTTAACTTACTTTGGGTCAACTCAGAAGATATCGAAGCCCAGGGGGCCGAACGCTACTTGGAAGGGATTGCCGGAGTTGTGGTTCCTGGGGGCTTTGGAAATCGTGGCGTCAATGGCAAAATTTCGGCTGTTACCTATGCCCGCAAACATCAAATTCCGTTTCTCGGTCTTTGCCTGGGAATGCAATGCTCTGTGATTGAATGGGCTCGCCATAGTGCGGGTCTACCAGAGGCCAGTAGCTCTGAATTTGACCCAGAGACGCCCCACCCAGTGATTAGTCTACTGCCAGAGCAACAGGATGTTGTGGACCTTGGCGGCACCATGCGATTAGGGCTTTACCCCTGCAAAATTGCCCCCCAGACCCTAGCGGCCCAACTCTATCAAGAAGCGGTGGTCTATGAGCGTCATCGTCACCGCTATGAGTTTAACAATGCCTACCGCGATCGCTTTCTAGAGGCAGGCTATGTTATCAGTGGCGCTTCTCCCGATGGGCGATTGGTGGAGATGATTGAGTTGCCGGGGCATCCCTTCTTTGTGGCCACTCAATTTCACCCGGAGTTTCGCTCTCGGCCCAATATTCCCCATCCCCTGTTTAAAGGATTTATCCAGGCCGTGAAAACTTCAGGGCAACCACAGAAAACGATTCTGCCCCCAGAAGCCATGCCGATCGGCTCAATCAAGCTGGCCCAGTCCTAGGTTTTGCCAGGCGAGCCGGGCGGCCCCGACCATTCCGGCCTGATTACCCAAGGTAGCAACCCGTAATTTTAGACCTTCTCGGGAGGTGGGCATGACGCGCTGGTTGATTTCTGATTGCAGAGCTGGGAAAAAAAACTCGGCACTGGCGCTGATCCCCCCCCCAATGATCACTGCTTCTGGGGCAAGAACATAGAGCAGGCTAGCCACCCCTGCCCCCAAGTCCCAGCCATAGGACTGCCAAAATGCTAGTGCTTGCGGGTCCCCTGCTCTGGCTTTAATGGCCAACTCTGCTGGCTCCAGTCCTGTGCGCCGCCGGACTGCTCTGGCACAAGTGTGCTGCTCTAAAGAGCCACGATTGCCACTATTACAGGCTGGTCCCTGGGGATTTAAGGTAATCAACCCCAGTTCCCCGGCGGTGCCGTTAGACCCAGTAAACAGAGAACCATTGAGAAACACCGCTCCCCCCACACCGGTGCCTAGGGTCAAGAGAATCCAGTTTTGAAATGAACGGCCTGCCCCTAGCCAGTCTTCTCCCAAACCAGCACAGTTGGCATCATTGGCCACAATGGTCGGACGCCCTAGTTTTGCCTCTATCCAGTCTGCTAGGGGCACATCCTGCCAGTCGACTAAATTAATTGCCACCCTGGCAATTCGCCCCTTTGAATCAGTCGGACCTGGCATCCCAATTCCAATTCCCAGGGCTAGGGAGGTTGGATCAAGCTGAGTAATCCCCAGGGCGATCGCTAAAGTGACTGCTTCCGGGGTTGACGGCTGTGGAGTCCGAATACTCAAGGACTGCAAACAGCCACCCGACTGAGTAAACCGCCCCAGCTTGATTGCGGTTCCCCCTATGTCAATGCCAATGACTTGACGCTGTGAGGACTGAGTGCTTCCCATTGACATCAAATCAACTGCAACGCGGTGCTTAACCTAACTAGGCTGAAGTCAGTATACAAGGGCATTTAACAAAATACAGCGTTCTATATTCATTGCCACAAGCTTGCCCTCTAACCAATTTGAAAATAGCCATCTTCAGTGACAGTCGGCAGAAATTCTTTGGGATCGCCAGGTAGTTTTTCCAGGAACAGGACTAGACACCATTGCTGGAGGTGATCAGGAAATGCCATCGAGGGCACGAAGATTCCCTGCACCTCGGTGGTATGACGAATAAAATGGGCAACTGCCCGTGCGATTGACTTGTCTCTATAGCTCTCAGGGGTATTGGTCAGAGACAGAGCTTGACATACTTGCAGATCACAAAGATCCAGGGTTGCCTCCAGTTTCACTTGGAAGCGGTATACCTTACGCTGATAAGCCTGCGTTGCTAGGGCAGGGGTTCGATCAACCTTAAAGTGGCGCGCGTACTCTGCTAGCGCCACATCTTTTTCTTTTGCCAAGTAAAGGGTTGGCTCTCCGGCAACATTCCAGCGATTCTCATTGCTCCGACCGCAATAGCGAAAGTCATAAATATCATTAGTTCGATTGGGGGTATCCGGAATATGACGAACAGCATCCCCTGTCCAGGGGGTGACCAGATTCCGCAACAGCACTAAAAACCAGTGCCTTCAAAGTCAGCTACTAAGGCACTAAGGATAGGTTCGTACTCCCCTAGCTGGATTAGATCAAATCCCGTCCGGCTGCTCAAGGCCGGTAAAGGTGTAGAAAGAAACTCTTTAAGACCAGCAGGGGTGTATACCCTTTGTCCTAGATCAATAATTTCTTGCAGCTTGGCTAGCCGCTGGCGCTGCTCCAGGTCTCTGGGTTGTTTGTTTTCCTTTTCACAACGGCTTACCGTTTTGGCGCTGACTCGCAGCAAGCGACTAAGTTGTTCTTGGGAAATATCTAACTGCTGCCGAATCTCACTAAGGTTGTAGGGAGTTTTCGATGCA
>JBGTDP010000093.1:0-2817 GCA_041748255.1 Thermosynechococcaceae cyanobacterium
GTCGGTGACATTGTAGTATTCTGCCCGCCCCGAATCTTTTAAGTAACTATGCTCTGGCCCCACCCCCGGATAGTCCAGTCCAGCACTAATCGAGTGGGCCTCTAAGACCTGTCCATCAGGATCTTGGAGGAGATAGCTCATAGCCCCGTGTAAAACCCCGACTTGACCCTGGGTAAGGGTCGCAGCATGTTTCTCAGAGTCCACACCCTCCCCAGCGGCTTCAATGCCGATGAGTCGCACCGAGGACTCCTGAACAAATTCATGAAATAACCCCATAGCATTAGAGCCACCTCCCACACAGGCCAAGAGAATATCCGGCAGCCCGCCCCACTTTTGCTGGCACTGAACCCGAGTTTCTTGGCCAATAATCGTCTGCAAGTCTCGGACCATCATCGGGTAGGGATGGGGTCCGGCCACTGACCCCAAGATATAGTGGGTAGTTTCTACATTGGTTACCCAATCCCGGATCGCTTCTGAGGTGGCATCTTTGAGGGTTCCGGTTCCCGCCGCCACTGGTTGAATTTCAGCCCCCATCAATCGCATCCGAAACACATTTAGGGCCTGCCGCTCCATATCCTCGACGCCCATGTAGATTACACAGCTCAAGCCAAACCGGGCACAAACCGTAGCGGTAGCGACCCCGTGCTGTCCGGCTCCGGTTTCGGCAATAATCCGCTGCTTGCCCATCCGTTTTGCCAGCAGCACCTGACCCAGGGCATTGTTAATTTTATGGGCTCCAGTGTGATTTAAGTCCTCCCGCTTCAGGTAAATCTGGGGGCCGCTGCCGTTGGGTTGAGCATAGTGGCTGGTCAACCGCTCGGCAAAGTAGAGGGGACTAGGGCGACCCACGTAGTCTTGAAGCAGTTGATTTAATTCCTCCACAAAGGCTGGCTCGGTGCGGTAGCGGGCAAAGGCTACTTCTAGCTCGCTCAAGGCAGGCATCAGAGTTTCTGGGACGTACTTGCCCCCAAACTGGCCAAACCGACCCAGGTGATCAGGCTGAGGGGTGCTAATCATCTCAAGGGAGGCATTAGGCTGAGTATCTTGAGGAGAGGGACGAACCACAGGGCAGGAGGGGATAGAGGACAACAGGCTCTATTATAAAAAATTTCGTTACCAGGATTTACTTGCTGCTCTGAATTGTTTTGAGGAGGACGTAGGTGAACCGAAGTAAACCAAACTTGTCAAAATGAAGACCCATCAAGCATCTAGTCCTTTCTTTGCCAGGCAGCAATTGTTTAGACCTTCTGAGGGAAAAGCTTTGAGATAAAATTAAAACTTAAGCCTATAGCCGGTTAAGAAGCATCCATGAGTAAAGGGACACTGTTTGATAAAGTCTGGGACTTGCACACGGTAGGGGTTTTGCCCTCTGGGCAGACCCAACTATTTATTGGGCTGCATCTAATCCATGAAGTTACTAGCCCCCAAGCCTTTGCTATGCTGCAAGAGCGGGACTTAAAAGTTCTGTATCCCGATCGCACGATTGCCACCGTTGATCATATTGTCCCAACAGAAAATCAGGCCCGTCCCTTTGCCGACCCTTTGGCTGAAGAGATGATCCAGGCCCTAGAGCGCAGCTGCCAGGAGCACAGAATTACCTTCTATAACGTTGGTTGCGGCAGTCAGGGGATTGTGCATGTAATTGCCCCGGAACAGGGGCTGACCCAACCGGGAATGACCATTGCCTGCGGCGACAGCCACACTGCAACCCATGGCGCTTTTGGAGCGATCGCCTTTGGCATCGGCACCAGTCAAGTTCGAGATGTTCTAGCCTCTCAAACTTTAGCCCTGTCAAAACTCAAGGTTCGCAAGATTGAAGTCAATGGCAACCTGATGCCAGGGGTCTATGCCAAGGATGTAATTCTCCACATTATTCGCATTCTGGGGGTAAAAGGCGGGGTTGGCTATGCCTATGAGTTTGCTGGCACTGCCTTTGAGCAGATGAGCATGGAAGAACGAATGACCATCTGCAACATGGCGATCGAGGGTGGCGCCCGCTGTGGCTATATCAACCCCGATCAAGTCACCTTTGACTACCTCAAGGGCAGAGACTTTACTCCCAAGGGTAATGATTGGCAGCAAGCCGTCGAGTGGTGGACCAGCATTGGCAGTGATGCCGATGCCATGTATGACGATGTGGTCAAATTTGATGCTGCCGAGATTGCCCCGACGGTGACCTGGGGAATTACTCCCGGCCAGGGGATTGGGGTGGATGAAGCGATTCCAACCCCAGAAACGCTAGCGGAATCAGAACAACCGATTGCAGCAGAAGCCTATCGCTATATGGATCTGGTTCCAGGCACTCCCATTCAAGGCACCAAAGTCGATGTCTGCTTTATTGGTAGCTGCACCAATGGCCGAATTAGTGACCTGCGGGAGGCAGCTAAGTTTGCCAGGGGTCATCAAGTGGCCCAGGGTGTCAAAGCTTTTGTGGTCCCTGGTTCTGAGCGAGTCAAACAACAAGCAGAATCCGAAGGGTTGGATCAAGTTTTTCTGGAAGCCGGGTTTGAGTGGCGCGAACCGGGATGTTCAATGTGTCTAGCTATGAATCCCGATAAACTTCAGGGTCGTCAATTAAGTGCCTCCTCTTCTAACCGCAATTTCAAGGGTCGCCAAGGGTCTGCCTCGGGCCGCACCCTATTGATGAGCCCGGCAATGGTGGTGGCAGCAGCAATAAAAGGTCAGGTTGCAGATGTGCGAGCCTTGATCAAGCCTTGATCAGACTTTTGGCAGCAAGCTTGGATAAACGCCATTTTGGCAACCAATTTAGCTCTATGCTGGGTACTCTGATCAATGAAGGGGGTATTGTTCCCCCAA
>JBGTDP010000094.1:0-3180 GCA_041748255.1 Thermosynechococcaceae cyanobacterium
GCGATCGCCGTGGGGATGCTTTGCTCCCAAGCCATGCCAGCCCTGGCCCAGGCAGAGAACGAATCGACCTCCTACAGTCAATTTCTCAAGCAAGTTAAGGAAGGTCAGATTACCAAGGTTGATATTTACGAGAACCAGAACCAATCCCTGGCCAAGTTTCGCCTGAAGGGCCAAAAAAGCTCAGAGCCCCCCTCAGAAGTCAAGCTATTTGATCAAAATCCGGGCTTGAGTGAAACCCTGCGCAGCAATGGGGTGGATGTCAATGTCGTCCAAGATGGCGGCAGCGGCGCGGTTATGGGGCTGGTTGCCAACCTGGTGCTGGGATTGTTCTTGCTCAGCCTGTTGCTAATGTTCTTCCGGCGCTCCAGTAGTTCTTCCGGGGGACCGGGTCAAATTCTAAATTTTGGCAAGTCTAAAGCTCGGTTTCAAATGGAGGCCAAAACCGGGATCTCTTTTGACGACGTGGCTGGGATTGAAGAGGCCAAAGAAGAACTCCAGGAGGTGGTTACCTTCTTAAAAAAACCAGAGCGATTTACTGCGGTTGGGGCTCGGATTCCCCGAGGGGTGTTGCTGGTGGGCCCGCCAGGAACCGGTAAAACTTTGCTGGCCAAAGCGATCGCTGGGGAGGCGGGAGTGCCTTTCTTTAGCATCTCTGGCTCCGAGTTTGTAGAGATGTTTGTCGGTGTGGGGGCCTCCAGAGTCCGGGATTTATTCAAAAAAGCTAAAGAAAATGCCCCTTGCCTAGTGTTTGTGGATGAGATTGATGCTGTCGGTCGCCAGCGCGGGGCAGGCATCGGCGGCGGTAATGATGAGCGAGAACAAACCCTGAACCAGTTGCTGACTGAAATGGACGGGTTTGAGGGCAATACTGGGGTTATTATCATTGCGGCCACTAACCGCCCTGATGTTTTAGATGCAGCCCTGTTGCGCCCTGGTCGCTTTGACCGCCAGGTGGACGTTGACCTGCCCACCTACAAGGGTCGTCTGGGCATTCTGGAAGTTCATGCCCGGGATAAAAAGCTGGCTGCTGATATATCGTTGGATACGATCGCCCGTCGCACCCCTGGCTTCTCCGGAGCAGAGTTGGCCAACCTGCTCAACGAAGCCGCAATTCTTACCGCCCGCCGCCGCAAGGAAGCAATCACGAATCTTGAGATTGACGATGCCATTGACCGGGTAACGATTGGCCTGACCCTGACGCCGCTGCTAGACAGCAAGAAGAAGTGGTTAATTGCCTACCATGAGGTTGGACACGCCCTGTTGATGACCTTGCTTAAAAACTCAGATCCGCTCAACAAAGTCACTATTATTCCCCGTTCCGGGGGGGTAGGGGGCTTTGCTCAGCAAGTCTTCAATGAAGAACTGATTGACAGTGGCCTTTACAGTCGGGCCTGGCTCTTAGATCGGATCACGATTGCCCTAGGGGGTCGCGCCTCTGAAGTCGAGATCTTTGGGGATGCTGAGGTGACGATTGGAGCCAGTAGCGATCTGCGGGCAGTGGCCAACCTGGCTCGGGAGATGGTTACCCGGTTTGGGATGTCTGACTTGGGCTGTATTGCCCTGGAATCTCCCAATAGCGAAGTGTTCTTAGGCCGAGATTTGATGTCCCGCGCGGAATATTCAGAAGAAATTGCCGTCCAAATTGATCATCAGGTGCGTCAAATTGCCCTGCGCTGCTTTGAAGAAGCCCGGCGATTGATTCGGGAGCATCGAGACCTGGTTGACAAGCTGGTGGAGACGCTCCTGGAGCAAGAAACCATCGAAGGGGATCAGTTTCGTCAAATCGTTGCCGAGTATACGCAACAACCTGTGACACAGCCCCTTACCGCTGGTCCAGCTAACTCAGAAGTGGTTTCCCCTAGTTAGGGGATGCTATTTCTGTTATTCCACTACGATCCGCCACTCGTGCAGATCATAATTGACGCACCCATTCTCGACTAGCGGGTCCTGGGCAACAATTGCTTCGGCTTCAGCCAGAGAAGCTGCTTCAAATAGCAACATTCCTCCCCCTCGCTCGACCCAATAACCAGAGCGAGCCTGATGACCTTTTTGAATCAGTTTTTGCACGTAGGTTCGATGGGCGGGAACATGAGAGTCAAAGGTTGCTTTATCAACAATTCCCCGCTCGATTTTGACAAACCAAGGCATGAATCTTGTCCTCTTATCCTCTTTGATTGCAGGTTTAGAATGTGTGGGAAAAATTCTAGTTTTGATCTCCAGGGGGTCAAGCCCAAGGCGACTTGGATGGAAACTTGATCCTACGGAATTCCCTATAGCGATCGCTATTTGTTGACCTTGCTGCCTTGAGCACTGCCACCTTGGAGGTGGCTAAAGGTATTTCTCTAAAAGCAGGGCTAACTTTTCCTTGGTTGTCTCAGGCACTTGGTTCAGGGGCGTCAAAATTGCATGCCGCAAAGCAGAATGGGCCTTAGAAGCGGGTGGAGATTGACTTAAACGACGCACGGTTGCTTGAATCACTTTTTGGGCGTTGGTGGCATTACGCTGCAGATTGCCAATGATCATCTCAACGGTGACGCTGTCATGGTCAGGATGCCAGCAGTCATAATCTGTGGCTAGGGCTAAGGTCGCATAGGCCATTTCAGCTTCCCGCGCCAGCTTTGCCTCTGGTAGGTTGGTCATTCCAATTACAGTGCCTCCCCAGTGTCGGTAAAGGTTTGACTCTGCTTTGGTAGAAAAGGCAGGCCCTTCCATACAAACATAGGTGCCGCCCCGGTGCAGGGTGACTTCAGAAAGATTGAGTTGGGCGATCGCCTCGGCTAAGATCTGGGATAAATCAGCACAAATGGGCTCTCCAAAGCCGATGTGAACTACAATTCCCTGCCCAAAAAAGGTAGAAACTCGGTTTTTAGTCCGGTCAATAAACTGATCGGGCACCACCATATCCAGCGGCTTGACATACGCCTGTAGGGAGCCAACTGCCGAGGCAGAGATTAGGTACTTAACCCCTAAAGATTTCATCGCATAGATATTCGCCCGAAAGGGTAACTCTGAGGGCATCAAATGGTGATTGCGGCCATGGCGGGCTAAAAAAGCAACTCGCGTTCCTTCCAGGGTGCCGATAATCAGCGCATCAGAGGGGGAGCCAAAGGGCGTATCCACCTGCACTTCTTCAATGTCTTGCAGGGCCTCCATTTTGTAGAGGCCACTGCCGCCAATAAT
>JBGTDP010000095.1:0-3790 GCA_041748255.1 Thermosynechococcaceae cyanobacterium
ATAAAAGAATTAGGCTGATCCAAGTTCTAATTATCCTGATGCAAGGCATTGGAGCAAATCATGGCGACAGATGCATCTCAAAACGGCGCAGAGCAAGGCTCATCCCTGTCCACCCAAGAAGCCTTTGTTGCCACCTGGCGAGCTTATCAAGACTTAGAGGCAATGGGGATCTCTGACTTTGACATATTTAATGCTTTAGCTGACCACTTCTACCGAAGAGATGAGCCAGAGATTTCGCGGTTAATGGCAGAGGCCGCCTATCAGTGTTTTCAGCGAGATTAGCAACTAAGACCCAATGATTATTTTGGTAATGGATATTATGAGGCTGCCTATATCGCCGACAAAGACAATGCCCCAAGAGCAATCAGCCGCTCAAAACTGCTAATTTGAGTTTAAAGGATAATAGTAGTGGTCTAGTTTCCATAGCTTCTGTTAATTGTAAATAGTTGAGTGTCAAGTAAATCAAACTCAGTAGGTTTTTCCTAAGACCCAGAGCCTAGGGGCTCGCTGTCGTCGGATTGTGAGGAGAATAGTCAAAAAATTCCCAATGGAATAGCTTGGGCAGATCTGTCGCTAACCACTGTTCGATCTCAAAGTCCCAGAAGCGGCAAGTCCCGCCAGTTGGCTGTTTTGAATTGACTTGATTCCACCAAATCGTTGTTCGACCAATCAGCTGTAAAGTGCAGCTGTGATCAAAGTCCAGGAAAACCAATCCCGCCTGAGGATTCACAACCAAGTTTCCCAGGGTATTGAACATACTGTTACCGACATAATCTGGAATACGAAGTGTCCGGCCATTGAGAATTTGGACAAACCCCGGATTACCTCCACGATGGGAGGCATCCACACCACGAGTTGGGTGGGCACTAGCAACAAAGAGGGTATCGGCTGATTTAATCCATCCCTGCTGCTTAGAAGTAAGGGATTGCCCAGATCGTGCTTCAGAGACTTGTCTTGGAGCCCCTTCACTGACGTTGAGATAAGGGTGCCGCCGCTGAATATACTTTGGACAGTTGGGGTAGGATTCCAGAACATGCAAGCGCAACTGCTCAGATGTTGTTTGAGAAATCGTCCCATTAATCCGAAGCCGCCGCCGACTGGCAAGTTCAATAACCAGTATCCCGACAAGATTTTTGTACTTAATATTCATCCAAAATGGGTCACTTGGATGCATGAAGGCTTGGTTTAAATTAAATTCGATAGTACGTGAATCAACAGATTGAACAAATCCCGGATGCCCAAATAATACCGATGCCCAAGTATTCTGTTGGGTATCCACACTACCTAGAATCACCATTGGTTGCTGCTCAATAAATTTGAGCGCCCCCTTAGGAATTGAGTCCGCAATCACTTTTCCATTCTGCTCCGCCTGAATCGCTTCACCAAGCTGTTGCTGTACTAGCAATTCACCTTCGTGGTATGGATCTTCAAGACGCATGAGCTGTAACCTCTCCGATAGAGTAGGTAGCAGTTAAACCTATTTTCAACTGACTTCCCCGCTTGATTTAGCTAAAACGTCAACACTGTATAGCCGTCCTCAGCTAGTTTGCGGAGGCTAGGGAGTCCAGTTGTACCGGGAACTGCGTTGTCTTTGATCAGTTCAAAGCCGGACTTGACAGCTTCCTCACTTGCTCCAAAAACATCGGCACAACCACAGGAGACTCCTGCAACGGTGTCTTTGATTGCCTCAAACAAATCATGGGCAGGGTGATCTATTTTCGTTAGCTCACCAATCCAACGGGTTCCTGCTCCTTGGAACAGTACAGTCACTTCATCGCCACTGTGTTTAAAGTCGTAAGCAGAAGCTAAAGCGTTGAAGACCCGCCCTAATGCTTCTTCAGTCTTGGATTTGGGGTCAGATAGAACCACAATTGCAGCTTTCATAAGCTCTCTCCTTAAGGTTGCCACCAGTAGGAATACATCGAGGCGAGCATTAAGTTGCCCGAGTTCTTAGATTCCTCTTTATGAACCGATCATTCGGTGTAAAGCTAATGTATCGAACGTTTGGTATAATGTCAACGGGTTAAGCAAATGCAGTTTTATGGATAGGTCTGAAGCGGTTCAGAAATTAGTCAGTGTCTTTCGCCAATATGGTTATGAGGGAGCAACGCTATCCCGAATCTCGGAGGCAACGGGGTTAGGGAGGGCAAGTCTTTATCACCATTTCTCAAACGGAAAGCAGGAAATGGCACAGGCGGTACTTGAATACGTGGGTGGATGGTTTGAAAATACGATTCTTGCGCCTTTGCGTAGCCAGGAAAAACCAGCGGAACGGATTAGATTAATGGGCGATCGCTTGAGACAGTTCTACAACTGTGGGCGAAGTGCCTGTTTACTAGCAATTTTTACCCTAGGCGAACCAGAAAGTCTGTTTAAAGAGCAGGTGCATCAAATGCTCAATGCTTGGATTAATAGTCTTGCTTTAGTGTTAGAAGAGGTAGGCATTCCTTCAAAGGAAGCACGGAAACGGGCTGAAGATGCTGTAATTCAGGTACAAGGGTCATTGGTTTTAACCCGAGGACTCAACAGCACCGAGCCTTTTGAACGAGTCTTGCAACAACTTCCAGAGAAATTGTTGGAGTCGGTGACATGAGTTGAGCCTTTTCTATCAGTTTTCCTATGATACTGGCGAAGAGTCCGGTTAAGCCCCGATGATTATTTTAGTAATGGGCGTCTCTGGCTCCGGCAAAACCTTGATTGGCAAAAAACTCGCAGCGTCTTTGCAGTGGGAGTTTCAGGATGCCGATGATTTTCATCCGGCGTCCAATGTTCAAAAAATGCGTCAGGGAATCCCGCTTAGCGACCAAGATCGTACTCCCTGGCTAGAAGCGCTCCAGCAGGCGATCGCTGGCTGGCTCAAGGAAAGCAAGAATGTTGTCTTAGCCTGCTCCGCCCTGAAAGCAAGTTACCGTCGTCAACTGTGCCAGGGTCAAAAAGATGTGCAATTAGTTTATCTCCAAGGCTCTTTTGAGTTGCTGAAGCAACGCCTAGCAGAGCGCCAGAATCATTTTATGAAAGCGCAAATGCTCCAAAGCCAGTTACACGATCTAGAAGCCCCCACTGCCGGGATTCAGATTAATATTGCCCAAGACCCGGCGGCGATCGTTACGCAAATTCGCTCTCACCTAGACCTTTAACATCACTACAGCGTCTGAGCCACTGGCTGTTGGGTGTCCTGAGGAGTGAAACTAACCGGCGGTGTGGGCAATGACTTCTGGCTGAGAATTTTTTGGTAAGCAGCTTCGTAGCCATTCACCATTTGGGTGACGCTGAAGTTCTTAAGCACGTGGTCTCGACAGGCTTGCCGATCTAGCTCTAGGGCCGCCGGAACTAGAGAGGCAATTTCTTCGACGCTTTGGCAGACGAACCCGGTCTGATCCTGGGCAATCACCTCAGGCACAGCACCCAGCCCAATCCCAATCACGGGAGTACCGGTACACATCGACTCAATCATCACCAGGCCAAAGGGTTCTTGCCAGGTAATCGGGAACAGCGTCACGGCGGCGTGGCCCAACAACTGCACCTTCAGGTTGTGATCGGCCTCGCCTAAATATTCAATCTGATCACCGTCAATTTGGGGGGCAATCACCTGCTCAAAAAATTCCCGATCTACCCGATCTACCTTGCCCGCCATCTTCAGGGGCCAACCAATTTGTTTAGCGATCGCAATCGCATGGTGAGGGCCTTTCTCTGGGGATAAGCGACCTAAAAAAGCCAGATAGGGCGGGTCTTGGCACTGAGGATAAAAAGCATAAGCCTCAGGATCAATGCCGTTATAAACCGTGCTAAC
>JBGTDP010000096.1:0-12808 GCA_041748255.1 Thermosynechococcaceae cyanobacterium
TCCCAGTGATCCAGAGCCTCAAACAGTTCGTTGACCGCTTCTTCGTAGGCTGTTTGTTGGGTGGCAAATCCGGCTCGATAAACCCCATTGTTAATCGGCTGGTAAATTGCATCAATGGTTTGATCAATGGTCTGCCGAAGCAGTTTGGGGTAAAAGCTGCGGTCGTTTTGAGCCAAGGTGTCAAATTCTGTATCAAACATCCGCAGAATCTCGCGGGATTCATTATTGACAATGGTTACAGCTTGTTTATCCCAGAGCACCGGCACGGTTACCCGACCTGAGGCATCTGGATCCGCTTTGAGGTAAATCTCCCGTAGATAGGCGGTGTGATTGATTGTATCCGGAACGCATTCTGCTCCCTCAGAAAAAGCCCAGCCCGCTTCGCCCATGTAAGGATCAACAATCGACAGACCAATCGCCTCCTGCAATCCCTTCAGCTGGCGCATGATCAAGGTGCGATGGGCCCAGGGACAAGCCAGAGAAACGTAGAGATGATAGCGTCCCGATTCGGGCTGATAACCTGTGGAATCATCTGCCCTGACCCAATCATGAAACTGTGTCGAGGGTCGGATAAATTTACCTTGCTGATCTTCTTGATTGCGTTTGGTGACCCACTGACCATCAACGAGCATCCCCAAGGCCATAGAGTCTCCCTCTAAACTTGCAATAGCAGGGTTTAGCCCCTACTGCTTCAGCATATCGAGAGTCAGGTACAAATGGCATTGCTGTTTGAAATTATCCTTTGCAAGACCATTCCGTTGTTAAGGATTTTCTGCGACCAGCTTTAGTCCCATCTCCACCTTGTCTTTAAGGGTCTTTGGGGACAAAGAGGTAAATAGGTAGAGTTTATCGCAGGCAACGGTCTGTTGGCGGACTTTTTGGGCTTTCTCTCCAGTCCAAATCTCGTGAGCACTTTGGGATTTGACATTGCCCACGGGCGGATAAAGCGGCATTTGACATTGCAGTGCTCGTTCACCGAACCATAGAAAATAACTGGTTTGGTCAGATCCTGGGCTGTTTGCAGATATAAAAACTCAGCGATCGCATTGGTGGTATGCTTCAATGCCAATCTTGAGAGTGCGGCAATATTCACTCAGTCCCCCCCGATCAGTATGGTCTCAATTCTGAGCTAGAACTTTGATAATAGCAGCCCCTTAGATGGCTTACCAAGGCTTAGTCGTGCTTAAACCCTATCCAGTCATAGCCTTGAAATAATTGAGTATGTAGAGCTTAGGAATCTTCAAGCCTATGGTTTGGTGCTTTTGGTTGCCATGAATACAGCTCAGATTCAATTTATCCTCCAGCGGTTTCTCAGAGTTCTAACCGTTAAGCAGCTGTTGAGGAATCTGCTGGAGCTTGCCCGAGAAACCGGATTGACTCACCTCAAGATTAGCTGGCAACAAGTTGCTTTTCTGAGAAACCTGTTTACAACTATCACAATTTTCCCTATCCATTAATAAAGATTGCGGACTCTTGATCCCATTGCTAGGGTATGCATGTACAAACCAACCTGATTAAGTATTTCTACTCAAGGAGGACCCATGTTGTTAACATTGGCAATTGTGATCATCAGTGGCTGGTTACTGGCTTCAGTTATTGGCACCCTGGCCTACTTTGCGGCTGAACCGGAACAGCCTTCTCGCTAAATCGCTCTCATTTACCTATTAGGGAGTGGAAATCTGCTAGACCCTCGTTTCTGAAGCGGATTTCAAACCTCTGTTCCGGAAACCAGCCCGTGCCTGGCCTTCTTAACTAAAGTTGTGATGAATTGCTTGCTCTATGTGGTACTTTTGTACTATATAGAGCAATTTTTATGCCTAATACTACTAGATATAGGGTGAATAGATATAAATAAGCCTAGATATGGAGTCTTTGATCCGTTAGACTCATCCTAATCCTTTTAGTTTGCTAGCACCTATGTCCTTTGTTGGCCTGCACATTCATAGTGACTACAGCCTCCTTGATGGCGCCAGCCAGCTCCCTGACTTGGTGGAGAAAGCTGCTCAGTTGGGGATGAGTGCGATCGCTCTAACCGATCACGGGGTCATGTATGGGGCAATTGGCTTGATCAAGGCTTGCCGGAACAAAAACATCAAGCCGATCATTGGCAACGAGATGTATGTGATTAACGGGGATATTGAAAAGCAGGAACGCCGTCCCCGCTATCACCAGGTGATGCTGGCAAAAAATACCCAGGGTTACAAGAACCTGGTAAAGCTGACAACGCTCTCTAATCTCAAGGGGGTGCAGGGTAAAGGGATCTTCTCTCGCCCCTGTATCAATAAGGATTTACTCCAGCAATACCATGAAGGACTGATTGTCACCAGTGCCTGCCTGGGGGGAGAAATTCCCCAGGCCATTATGCAGGGGAAGCCAGAGATTGCCCGTAGAGTAGCCCGGTGGTACAAAGACCTGTTTGGTGAAGATTATTACCTGGAAATCCAGGACCACGGCTCCCAGGAAGACCGGCTGGTGAATGTGGAAATTGTCAAAATTGCCCAGGAACTGGATATTAAGATCATTGCTACGAATGATTCTCACTATATTTCTTGCTTTGATGTCGAAGCCCACGATGCCCTGCTGTGTATCCAGACCGGAAAGCTAATCACTGAAGACAAGCGGTTGCGCTACAGCGGTACAGAGTATTTAAAGTCAGCCGAAGAAATGGCCCTGCTGTTTCGGGACCACCTGCCGACGGCGGTGATTCAAACCGCGATCGCCAACACGTTAGAAGTGGCGGCCAAGGTTGAACCCTATCAAATTCTCGGCGAACCCCGGATCACCGATTATCCGGTTCCCGCCGGTCACACCGCTGATTCGTTTCTAGAGCAGATCACCTGGCAGGGAATCCTGGAGCGGTTCCAGCTCAACAGCCGCACCGAGTTAGATCCCACCTACCGGGAGCGGCTAGACTACGAGCTTAAAATGCTCCAGCAGATGGGCTTCTCAACTTACTTTCTGGTGGTCTGGGACTACATTAAGTACGCCCGAGACAACAAAATCCCTGTCGGGCCAGGCCGGGGTTCAGTGGCAGGCTCTCTAGTTGCCTATGTCCTGAAGATCACCAATATTGACCCGGTTCACCATGGGCTTTTATTTGAGCGCTTCTTAAACCCAGAGCGCAAATCAATGCCAGATATTGATACCGACTTCTGCATTGAAAAGCGGGATCAAATGATTAACTACGTAACCCACAAGTACGGCGAAGACCGGGTGGCCCAGATTATCACCTTCAACCGGATGACTTCCAAGGCAGTCCTCAAAGATGTGGCGCGGGTGCTGGATATTCCCTACGGGGAATCTGACCGGATGGCCAAGTTAATTCCGGTGTCACGGGGGAAACCAGCCAAGCTCAAGATGATGATTTCTGACCAGACCCCCAGCCCGGAGTTTAAGGAAAAATACGATAAAGATCCCAAGGTGCGCCATTGGCTAGATATGGCAATCCGGATTGAGGGCACCAACAAGAGCTTTGGGGTTCATGCCGCTGGGGTCGTGATTGCCGCCGAACCATTGGATCAGATTGTGCCGCTGCAGCGCAACAATGATGGCTCCGTGATCACCCAGTATTTTATGGAGGATATTGAGTCCCTGGGGCTCTTAAAAATGGATTTTCTGGGGCTAAAAAACCTGACAATGATCCAGAAAACCGTTGATTTAATTAAGCAAACCCGCAACTTTGAACTTGATGCTGACAAGTTATCCCTAGAGGATCAAAATGCCTTTCAACTCTTGGCCCGAGGGGAGTTAGAAGGGATATTTCAGCTAGAGTCTTCTGGGATGCGTCAAGTGGTTCGCGACCTAAAGCCTTCTAATCTAGAGGATATTTCCTCAATCTTGGCCCTCTATCGCCCTGGCCCCTTGGATGCCGGCCTGATCCCCAAATTTATTAACCGCAAACATGGCCGGGAAAAAATTGACTATCAGCATCCAATTCTAGAAACGGTTCTGGATGAAACCTACGGAATCATGGTGTTTCAAGAGCAAATCATGAAAATTGCTCAGGACATGGCCGGGTATTCTCTGGGGCAGGCGGATTTGCTCCGCCGAGCCATGGGCAAAAAGAAGGTCTCGGAAATGCAAAAGCACCGGGAGATTTTTATTGAGGGGGCAGCCAAAAATGGGGTTAAATCCAAAGTCGCTCAGGATTTATTCGAGCAGATGGTCCTGTTTGCTGAGTACTGCTTCAACAAGTCCCATTCCACGGCCTACGGCTACATCACCTATCAAACCGCTTATCTAAAAGCCAATTTTCCGGTGGAATATATGGCTGCCCTATTGACCGCCAATAGTGGCGATCAAGATAAGGTGCAGAAATATATTGCCACCTGCCTGAGTATGGGGATTCAGGTGGAGCCCCCGGATATTAACCGTTCCGGGATTGACTTTACCCCCCTGACTGAAACCATTTTATTTGGCTTGTCGGCGGTCCGCCATGTCGGCCAAGGGGCAATTGAGGATATTTTAGCTGCCCGGCAGGAGGGGGGAGCATTTAAGTCCCTGGCGGAGCTGTGCGATCGCATTGATCCAAGGGTGGTCAACCGCCGAGCCCTCGAAGCTTTAATTCATGCTGGGGCGATGGATCTGCTAGAACCGAATCGCAATCAACTCATTCATGATTTAGAACTGGTTCTAGAGTGGTCACAGTCTCGGGCCAAGGATCGAGCCATTGGTCAGGGCAATCTGTTTGATGTCGGTGGGGGAGACGCCGCCCAAGAGACAGCAGGGTTTGAATCAGCCCCCAAGGCCCCGCCGGTGGTTGAGCTGCCCCAAAATGAGAAGTTGCGCCTAGAAAAAGAAATCCTCGGGTTTTATATCTCAGATCACCCGCTTAAATCTGTGCAGCAGTCGGCACGCATCCTGGCGCCGATTGGGCTTGTGAGTCTAGAAGCTCAGCATGACAACACTTTAATCAGTGCGATTGTATTGCTCACAGAGGTAAAACCGATTGTGACCAAAAAAGGCGATCGCATGGCAATTGTCCAGTTAGAAGACCTGACGGGCAAGGCAGAAGGGGTGGTGTTCCCCCGGAGTTTTGAACGGATTGGGGAGTATATTGAAGCCGATCGTCGTCTAATGATTTGGGGCAAAGTTGATCGTCGTGACGATCGCGTCCAACTAATTGTCGAAGATGCCGAGCCGATTGAAGCGGTGCGGCTGGTGATGGTGGAACTCAGTGCTGAAAAAGCCTCAGATCTTGGCGAACAGCATCGCTTACGAACATTGCTCTTAGATCAATCCGGGGAAGGTGAAAATGCCAAAGTCCCAGTTGTGGCGGCCATTAACGGCCAAGACCGCCGCCAGTTCGTGCGGCTAGGGGCACGATTTCGGGTCCAGGATGATCATCGAACTGTGCAGGCGTTAGTTAAAGCTGGATTTCAAGCCCGGTCTTCTGCCTTGACCTCTGCTTAGTTCCCAGAGGCTGAGAGCTAAGTTTCCGGATACGTCGGGTTCCTGCTTCCAATCATTCCAGCACCAGAGTTACATCTATCCCCTGCACCCAAAGTGCAATCTCTGATTATCGCTCCATGGGAATTCTTAGTTCTGGCCGAAGGCATAAAATACAAATAGTCCTGGAGCAGATACTCGCCTAGAGTGGTTTTCCAGCTAGCCTTTTATAATTTCGTTGTTGGCTGTTTTCTCTTTGATGAGAAATTGAAGTGTCAGAAAACGTAATGGAACTTCCGCAACTGAAGGGTGTAAGGAAAGTTGGCGACGAAAATTTTTATCGCAACGAAAACCCGCTTGACCTATCGTTATTTAGCTTCTGGCAATAGAAAAGCAGGCTTTAAATGTGTCCAGATTCGAGGGAGCCATGAACAGTTGGCTTCACCTAGAGTTACCAAACTTACCAATTACACTTGCAGGAAAGGATGGGAAGGATGCTAAACCGTACCTAGAAGATGTTAGTGAATGGTGCATTGCAACAGCTAGCAGATAAGGAACAGGAAGATGAGTCAACTTAAATATCGGGTTAATATCGCTTGGTCTGAACTGGATCAGACTTGTCTTGTGGAGTTGCCAGAATTTGCAACCGAAATTCAACACTATTTCACCGATGGGGAAACCTATGAGGAAGCCCTCAAAAATGCTCAAGAGGTGCTGGGATTGCTGATTGAGAGTTATCAAGCAGAAGGCAAGCCTTTGCCCCATCCCCAAACCTTGCAGGTGGTGTGAAGATTCCAGAAAATGCCATCATTCCTGATGCCAAGCTGAACCACTACTTGTTGGTGCTATGTCGCCGCGACGACAAATCCAAATTCCTGGCTCAAGCTGGTTTCACCGCTGAGAATTCCGAAGCACTTCTAGCTGCATTGCGTCAACTTACACGCTCTAGCGATGCAAGCTTTGATCGAACTGATGAATATGGGACCTACTATCAAATTGAGGGAATTTTACAAGGCATTAACGGTGTCAATCTCGATGTTGTGACGGTTTGGCTGCAGCGCAAAATAGACCAGCAATTTCAATTTATCACCCTGATTCCTAACAAGGAGACAGAATCATGAAACTGGAACTGTATCAAGAGATTGCACTCAATCGAGATTTTCCCGAATACAACCTACATCGGGGCGACGTTGCCACCTTAATTGACTATGTGCCCCATCCAACAGGTGGGGAAGAAGGGTCTGTTTTAGAAGTGTTTAGTGCCCTAGGAAAATCGGTCGCAGTGGTCACTGTCCCTATCTCCAGCATTGATATCTTGCAACCCACTGATGTTCTGTCGATCCGTCGTTTAGCCCAAGTATCATAGATATTAAACTTTTAGATGTTATTGCTCTAATGCAAGATTTTCCAGAACAGAACCTCTACAAAGGGCAGGTAGGAAAAATTGTGGAAGTTTATGAACTTGATGACTTTGAGGTCGAGTTCGTTGACCTCTAGGGCAAAACCTACGCTGTGGAAACTCTTAATGGCAACCAGATGATGCAACTTCACTATCAACCATTGCCTCAAATTGCCTAAACTCCTTGATTTCACCTCAGGGCAGCGACAGGATCGGAGGGTCTCTCAATAGTTAGTATTTTTAATACCCCGGTTATCCTCTCGGAATTGTGATGTTTCTCGGTATAGAATAGAAACCAGGAAAACTTCGTCTGATAACCATGACTCAGTGCCTAGTATCACCCACTCAAGCTCCTGCTTTAAAGCTGATGAAGCTGAATCAACAATTTGAAGGGGCCCATCCCCGAGAGATTCTTAGCTGGTGTTTAGAGAATATCCCCACGGGTCTGGTACAGACAACCGCCTTTAGCATCAATGGCATGGTGATTGTAGACCTGCTTTACCGAGATCTAAAGGTTGGCTCTCAGGTGCCGGTTTTGTTTTTAGACACACTGCATCACTTTCCTGAAACCCTAGATTTTGTCCAAAAAGCCCAAAGGGTCTACGATTTTGACTTAAAAATCTACAAAGCTCAGCATGCAGATTCTTCCGAAAACTTTGCAGACCGCTACGGTCAAGAACTCTGGGAAACAGACGTAGAACGGTTTTATCAACTCACTAAAGTTGAACCGCTTGAGCGCGCCCTTACGGAGCTAGAAGCTGTTGCCTGGATTACGGGACGGCGTCGAGATCAAGCTCGTACGCGGTCAGAGATGCCCATCTTTGAGTTGGATTACCAGCAGCGAGTGAAGGTGAACCCTTTAGCCACTTGGACGCGGAAGCACACCTGGGCTTACATTGCCGAACACGGTGTGATCTACAATCCTCTTTATGATCGCGGTTATGCTAGCATTGGCGACCAACCAATGACCACTCCGGTAGATCAAGGAGAAGGAGAGCGATCGGGTCGTTGGCGTGGCTCTGACAAAACTGAGTGTGGGATTCATCTCTAGGAACACAGCCAGTGTCAGAGGCGCTAAGTCATTTAGGGACATGGCAGGAATCTCTCCCCTGGCAACCTGTCCCTGAGCAACACCGCCAATTCCAGCGGCTGTATGAATTGATTTTGGCTGGGAACCGTCAGCTTAATTTAACCCGAATTACCGCCCCGGATGAGTTTGAAGAGAAGCATCTTTGGGACTCTCTGCGGGGGGTTATTTCTTTGCTGCAATCTCCCCCTGGGCAACAGGTTATTGACATTGGCACGGGAGGAGGATTTCCTGGTATTCCTGTAGCGATCGCCCGACCAGACTGGCAAGTGAGCCTCCTCGACTCAACCCGCAAAAAAATTGCCTTTCTGCACCAGCTAATCCTGGAGTTGGGGCTTGAAAATGTGGGGACGCTTTGCGATCGGGCTGAGAAGGTTGGTCAAGATGCTCAACACCGAGAAAGCTATGACCTGGCTTTGATCCGAGCCGTGGGTCCAGCGGCTGTCTGCGCTGAATATGCCCTGCCGCTGGTGAAACTGGGCGGGCTGGCAGTTTTGTATCGAGGGCAGTTGCAGCCTGAAGAGACTCAAGCCTTGGAACCGGCAGTGAAACTTTTGGGGGGTCAGATTGAGCAAGTTGAAGGATTTAAGACGCCCTTGAGCAACAGCGATCGCCACTGCCTCTATCTCCGTAAGCTTAGCCCCACCCCCATTCAGTTTCCCCGTCCCCCTGGGATTCCAGCCCAACAACCACTTTAAAGAGATGACTGGCTTGGGAATCTATCTCAAATGAGCAAATCTATCTTGGCATGGTGAGGAGAGCATCACTGAATTTAAGTTTCCTGTTATGCATTACTGACTTTTGGGGCAATCTAAGGGAAGGAGACTTCCTAGGGCTTATCTTTAAGAGGTTGCTGGCTGAATCAGTGAGTGAGTGAAAAGGCGTCGCCACCCTTGACCGACTATCCTACCTGAGCAAAGAGTTTTAACGATGAATGTTGAGGAACTGCTGAGGCACTATGCAGCAGGAGAAAGGGATTTTAGTAAGTCAATTCTGCGAGGCGTTGACCTTACTGAGGCAGATTTGAGTCGGGCCAACTTCAGTGGTGCAGATCTTTCCAGGGCAAATCTCTGGGGAGCCTGTTTATATAGAGCTAATCTGAGTAGTACTGGATTATATCGAGCCAATCTGACCGGGGTAAATCTCTATGAAGCAAATTTACAGAGCGCTAGTTTAGTGGATGCCCACCTGATCGGGACAAATCTGCAAGACGCTGACCTGCAAGGAACCGATCTCCGGGGTGCTGTCCTCCAAAGAGCCCTTTACAATCAGCAAACCTGGTTTCCGCAAAACTTTGACCCCATTCAGGCTGGTGCTTATCTGATTGCTCCAAACACTTGCCTACAAAAAGCTCACCTGCGGGAAGTCAATCTTGCTGGAGTTGATCTGGGTCAATCAAATCTCTGCTTTGCCAACCTGATCGAAGCCGATCTTAGGGGTGTGAACCTGTATCGATCTTCTCTATTTGGTGCGGACCTAAGCGGGGCAGATTTAAGTAGAGCAAATCTTAGAGGTGCCTTTCTCCAGGAGGCAGATCTGCAAGGAGCAAATTTACAGGGGGTGCTCTACAACGAAGAAACATTATTCTCTGGGAATTTAGACCCAGCTCAGGAAGGCGCTTACTTAATTGCTGCCAATGTATCCCTCCCAGGGGCAAACTTAAGAGGCGCTTATTTAAGTCAGGCGAACTTGATGGGGGCAAACCTGTCCAGAACAGTACTCACCCATGCAGATCTTTTCCGAGCAAATCTGGGTGTGGCTGATCTAGGGCAATCGCATCTTCGCCAGGCGGACTTAAGGGGCGCTAATTTGAGCGGAGCTGATCTCAAGCAAGCAGACTTGCAAGGGGCCAATCTGTTTAGGGCCAATCTGTTTAAAGCTGACCTGAGGGGAGCCAATTTGAGTCAAGTCAACCTGCTGGAAGCAAATTTAAGCCGAGCTGACCTGAGGGGAGCCAATCTCAATGGGGTTGACCTACTTGATGCCAACTTAAAGGAAACGCTGATGTCTGATCAGGTGGCTTATCACTAAGACCGGGTTATTGTTGGGATAAACGCTCTACGGTGTGGCCGCCTAAAAGATCATGGGCCTCGACTAGCAGGGCTGGAATTTTATCGGCATGGGGGCTTTGGGTAAGCGCTGGACCTAAATCCAGTTTCTTTACGTCCTTGGCTTGGTTGCCGGGAAACCAGTGGGAGCCATTACCTAGCAAGTTGTAGCGCATTTTGGCATAGTCAGTCATGTCGTAGGCGATCGCTAGGTTTCGTAGCCAGAGAATCACCGGAATATTAATCTCTCCTGGGGTGACTTCAGGGGCAGGCAATCCCACCGGCCAACTGCGAACCCATTCTGAACCTAAGGTAGCGATCGCGGCTTGCTCCAGATGCTCCAGGATCGGTGGCAATAGTTCCCTGGCTTGATCCAATAAATCTACCGCTTTTAAGTGTTCGTCAAAATCGCCGGGGTTGGCGGCTCCCAAGCTCAGGGTATGCACCTGAGGATGACTCAGACAGAACAAATCATTAAACACCATCGGGCTCAGGGGCGCAGTTAAATCCACCAGTTTCTGGGGTGGATTGAAGAGCATCCCGCCTTTATCAGAGGGGCTGATGATAAACACGCCCATATCGTGCCGAGCGGCAGCTTCAATCGCTGGCCAGTTGAACTGGTTAATGTAGTACCAGTGCAAATTCACATAGTCAAATTGATTAGATTGAATCGCTTGGACAATTACCTCCGTAGGGCCGTGGGTCGAAAAACCAATGTGGCGAACCTTGCCTTGAGCCTGAAGTTTTCGAGCCACCGCCAGACAGCCACCGGGCCGCAGGCAATAGTCCAATAATTCCAGCGTATTGATTCCATGGAGTCCTAAAAGATCCACATAATCGAGCTGCAAATAGCCCAAGGAGGTTTCAAAGGTTTTAAGAAACTCTCTGGAATCGGGTTTTGGAGACACCTTGGTCTGGACAATCAGCCTTTCTCGCGGGAAGCTGGGCAGAATGCGCCCCAACTGCATCTCAGAGCTGCCGTAGCCGCGAGCGGTTTCAATATGAGTAATCCCCAGCTCCACAGCCCGGCGAATCGTCGCTTCCAAGTTCTGTTGGTTGTCAGTAGGAACCTTCCCTGGAGGAACATCCTGCCACTTAAACTGGTAGCGCATACCCCCACAGGAAAAAACTGGCATCGCCAGCTCTGTGCGCCCAAATCGTCGATATTTCATCATGTACCCATCAGATCAGCAAGTCGCTTGAGTATCCGTGCAACCTCATAGAGTTGATTGCCACGATTCAGCAGTGAGAAGACATTGGATAAAGCATACCGAGGGGCATCTGGTCGAGTCAGTTTTAGGAAGAGGAATTCAGTGCCGTTTGTGGCCAGTCCAAAGCTAGGTCGTTCTGGATTGGGATTTGCGATCATGTAGGCCAGGGCCTGCGGTACGGCTTCCATAACCGCAAACCTGGTACTTTTTGATTCAATCGCTAGAACCCAAAACTGCTGTTGCAACACCAGCACATCGATCCGACCCCGGACAATTTGACTGTCATCCTCGGCCGTGATTTGCACAGGTTCCTCGGCTGTGATCCGAAAGGGGGGCTGATAGAAACCCGCTAAGTCCAAAAGCGGGGATAGGATTACCATTTTGACCGTATTTTCCAGCATCGGATACTGAGCTAAGTTGGTATAACTTGCCTTAACTCGGTCAAGGTGTTGCTGCTCAGCCTTTGTGATCTCCGGTAGCTCAGCAACCCATTCACTGAAAAAACTCTCTTCCTCAGCAGGTCTTAAGCCAAATTTGGTTTTGACATCGTAAAGACTAAGCGTTTCAGCCTGGATTGTTGGAACCATTACTGTTTACCAATCAATACCTCTATCCTAATTCCCGAACCTTGGGCTGGTTATCTTGAATTTCACCGACCAGAATCAAATCCGCTACGCCGACAAACAAGCCATTTTCCAGAACGCCGGGAATATTGTTTAAGGTTTTCTCCAGTTCCGCCGGATTATTGATCGCATCAAACTTGACATCCAGAACCATATTGCCCTGGTCAGTAATCACCGGACCGTCTTTTTTGACGCCCATCCGCAGTTCTGGCTTGCCGCCCAGCTTCTCCACAGCTCGCATGACCGGGGCGATCGCCATCGGCAAAACTTCCACGGGCACGGCAAAGGTAGAGCCCAGGGGATCCACTAGCTTGGAACTATCCACGACCACAATAAATTGCGCTGCCAGGGAATCCACCACCTTTTCGCGGGTATGGGCCGCGCCGCCGCCTTTAATCAAATTGTGCTGAGGGTCGACTTCATCGGCTCCATCAATGGCAATATCAATCCGGTCCACCTCGTCCAGGGTGGTTAAGGGAATCCCATGCTGCTTAGCTAAAACCGAGGCTTGAAAGGAGGTGGGGATGCCTTTGATGTCTTTGAGTTCCCCAGACTTGAGGCGCTCCCCGAGAAATTGAATCGCAAAGGCTGTTGTCGAGCCGGTTCCTAAGCCAATGATGGATCCGGATTGAACGCGATCGGCGGCGGCTTTACCTACCTGTTGCTTCATTAACTTGACTGGATCAGCGGCGGGTGTCATTTTGAATGCTCCTGAGGGTCCGAGATCCAGATTACTACGCTGGCTGCCTCAGACCTTGCAGAGGCGATGCTTTCTGAGATTCCTGAAGACCTTTACCCTGAATCAGGACCCCAAATCCTCCCAGATTAAGGGGATTCATTAATAGATGCAGGGCTTCCCGACGACGAAGGGTCTCCATGAAGGAGATGGACGGGTTGCCACGGTTATTGACCACCAAGCGATCGCCCAATCCCAAAGCCATTAGAAACAACCCCTGCTGGGTAAAGCCAAGGGGTTCTAACCCGGATAATTTTCCCTGAACTTCTAAGGCCGTAAAGTCCACGTGGGCAGTTAAATCTTGACGACCAATATT
>JBGTDP010000097.1:0-2659 GCA_041748255.1 Thermosynechococcaceae cyanobacterium
GCTGGGATCACTGACCAACACATGCCAGGGGCTATCCTCATCCTGAGTAGGATTGACCTGCACGGGAGAATTAATTTGGGCGCGGGCAAATAAGTAATCGGCTGGCTTTCCGGTTTCTACTACCGCCACCCGCGAAAGGCTGGAAAAAGCACTGGTGGCATCGACGCGCTCAATTCGTTCTAGTTTGGCATCTAGGGCGACCGGCATCCGAATCTGTCGGGGGAGTACTCGAATGGCTTCTTGAACCCACTGACCGGTTTGCAGGGTACCACGGCCCATAAGTGCTGCTTTACCCGTTAGGCCGTCAAGGGACTGCAGCCGAACCTTGGCCTCTGTATCCTTTGAGGTGAGGGGTTGAGGAGCAGCAACAGTTGCAGCAATAGATCCAGAAGCAGAGCTTTCTGTATTTATCTGGGGGGCAGCATCTGGCTGGGTTGAGGAGGGCTCTTGGATCGCTGCAGGGGCCTCTGCTCCTGCAGCTTCTGGTAGCGACAAAACCCTCAGAATTGATTGAGGACTATAATGACTGAGAATTTGGGGCGGCAATCCTGCCAGCCAAAGTGTTGCCTGTTCAGCACTGTTCTCAACCGCCATGATCACTCCCTCGGCCCCTTTAGAAACAAGGTCATAGGTCAATAGCGAGGTCTGGCGGCTTTGCTGACCACTGAGTTGAGGTTGTTGATTTTGCCCCACCCATTGTTGTATTTCTGTGGCCGCGTGGCTGCAGCCTAGCCAAATCGAGGTTGGAGGTGTGGTGCTCCAAAGATATTGGGTGAGGGCATAGGTAAATAACCCTGCCTCAAAACCCTGCCAATTAGCTTCCAGACTTAGCTGCGTTGCCCCAGCAGCAGAGAGCAGCACGCCTGGCATCTGTCTAGAGCGCCGCTGCACTTCCACCTGTTCGCGGGAAAAATCAATTTGACTCAGGAGTTGCTCCTGCAGAGCCAGTTCAGTTTTAGCTAGTCTTTCCTGCTCTAAAGCCGGTCGCGATCGCACCAGGAGATTTCCCAACCTAGCTGAGCCTGGGTAGACATACCCCGCATCTAGGACCGTGGTGATTTGATTGGTCTTGAGCGATCGCAGCAACAAAAACAACGTATCTTCTAACAAGGCATTGGCCTGGTCTGCCTGGGATGAGTCTGCCTTGGCCACAGTCCCATCCACCGGAATCAAGGCATTTTGCTCGCTATAACCCATGGGCACATTTGCATCCGGTTGCATCCCCTCCAAAAGCACATGACGACCATAGCCACTGAAATGGAAGACAACCACATCCTCAGGGCGGGCCTGATCAATTAGATGCTCTATAAAGGCAGCCTCAATTTTGTCATGGGTTGCCGTCTGATTGGTTAAAACCAAAACATCCTGAGGCTGAAACCCAAACCGATGGATCAGCAACTCTCGCTGCAATTCCACATCTGTTAGACAGCCCTGCAAAGCTGGCATCTGCGATTGCGCGGAATAGACATTAATCCCAACTAAGAGCGCAAGCTTGCGCTGAGTTGGTTGGGCTAGAACCTGTCGATACTGACTGCCGAGGGCCGCCAATCTTAATTCGCTCAAACCAAGACCGGCCAGCGCCCAACTAGTCCGCTGTAAAAAAGCCCGTCGCCCTAGCGTCATCACTATTTCCCTGCTACATCAGGATTTATCAGCCAAGATTGATGCTTTGGACCCTCTGCTGGCATCTATTCAAGCTTAGACCCAGGCAGGGATAATGGGCTATTTATACTTCAACCATGGCTCGCATTACCCTTGCTAGCTCCGCTGCCACCTCCGGGCGAGAGAATTCCGCGGGTGGCAACTCACCTCGGCGCAGCATTTCTCGGACCTTGGTTCCAGATAAATGAATCCGTTCTTCCGGCAAGCTAGGGCTGGTTTTGCTGGTTGCCATTGATTGGGTGCGGGTGCAGTAAAATGCATGCTCGAATTTCATCGGCACAATCCCCATTGCCTCTGGCTCAAACTGCTCAAAGATATGCTGGGCATCGTAGGTGCCATAGTAGTCGCCAACCCCGGCATGGTCACGCCCGACAATGAAGTGAGTACAGCCGTAGTTTTTACGCACCAGGGCATGGAAAATCGCTTCCCGAGGGCCTGCGTAGCGCATCGCTGCTGGGTTGATTGCCAGAATCACGCGATCGTGGGGAAAGTAGTGCTCTAGCATAATTTCATAGCAGCGCATTCTCACATCTGCGGGAATGTCATCGCTTTTAGTTGCCCCGACTAGGGGATGCAGAAACAACCCATCAACGGTCTCTAGGGCACACTTTTGGATATATTCGTGGGCCCGGTGAATTGGGTTGCGGGTTTGAAAGCCAACGATCGTTTTCCAGCCCTTTTCCCGAAATAGCCGCCGCGAGTCTGCCGGATCAATTTGATAGTGGGGGAACTGAGGATGGGGTTGCCGCTGCAGTAACCAAACGGGACCAGCCAAATTGACCGCTCCCTGGTCATAAACCACCTTCACCCCAGGATGTTTTTCCTCGTTGGTGCGGTAGACCTGAAGCGCTTCATGAACTTTGTCAGAGGCATACTTCTGACTTAGCTCTAGTACCCCGACAAATTGCCCCTTAGGATCATCCAAGCGCACTAAACTGCCTTCTTTGAGTTCAGCGGCGACAGGTTCTGAGACATTCAAGGTAATTGGAATCGACCA
>JBGTDP010000098.1:0-7042 GCA_041748255.1 Thermosynechococcaceae cyanobacterium
TGGGATTGAGCGCGATCGGATTGAGGGAATTGTCAAAGAGTTGGGTATTGAAGCCTTGACCGAGTTTCCAGGACGCTTGGGCGATGACGACCTGTCGGTCTATTATGCAGCGGCAGATGTGTGTGTGGTTCCCAGTCACTACGAACCCTTTGGCCTCGTGGCGATTGAAGCCATGGCCAGTGGCACGCCTGTGATTGCCAGTGATGTCGGCGGGTTGCAATATACAGTTGTTCCTGAAGAAACCGGACTGCTGGTGCCCCCCAAGAATGTGGAGGGGTTTGCCACGGCGATCGACCGAATTCTTGAGAATTCTGACTGGCAACAACAGCTAGGTGAGGCTGCCAGAAAGCGAGTAGAAAACAAATTTAGTTGGAACGGGGTTGCTGCCCAGCTAGGGGAGCTGTATCAAACCCTTTTAGCCCAGCAATCAGCGTCTGACTTTAATCCGGAATTAGCAACAACTGCTGCCGGAGAACCTGCTGCTTAAGGTCTCACGGTATTGACACTTTTAACCTCTGATCGCAGGAGGTTTTTTTGTGGCAATCTATCCCAGCTGTATATTTTCACACTGACCTGGAACAGCTTAGTTGCAACAATCATAAAGTTGTTTGTCAGATTAGGCTTTCAGCCACCCTAGAGCAAGCAGCGTCGTTGAGAAAGAGGTAAGTTCAGTGGATCCAGATGAACTTAAAGAACAGTATGTTGCTGGGGAAAGAGACTTCAGTAAAGTTAATCTTAACCAAGAAGATCTCCAGCAGGCGAGTTTGAATCGGACTGATTTGAGTGAAGCCTATTTGAACCAGGCGGACTTGAGTCAGGCAGATCTCAGGGATGCTGATCTGAGTAATGCCTATCTGAGCCAAGCGGATCTCAGCCACGCTGATCTCAGCGAGGCAAACTTAAAGGATGCAACCCTGAGTTGGGCAGAGCTGGATGGGGCTAATTTAACGGATGCCGATCTCTCTGGGGCAAAGTTGCGAGGGGCAACAATGCCTGATGGCAACCCCCACATCGAATAACTTCAAGAACCAGATGGGTTAAACAGGGATTGAAGGGCATTGTTTTGGACTCATATAAGTCAGCGATCGCAGGCATCATCGGCGGCATCTAACCCCCTCAGCCAGTGAGTTAAAGTGAATGAAAGGTCTCCCGTGGCTTAGAGGCAACTCAAAGGTCTAAGCAGTTTTATTCCCTGGCTTTGGTTTTTGCTGCCCTGTAATTCTTTGTCTATCATGCTGCGTAAAACGATCGCTTTTTACTTAGAGGATATTGAAACGCCTGCTGGTATAGCGATTGACCTGGTGATTACAGAGCTGGTGCTTTTATCTACCGCTATCTTTGTAATCGAAACCTATCCAATTTCAGCCTCGCTTCGCACTGTCTTGGATGCTCTTGACCAAGGAATTTTGACTGTGTTTGCGGGTGAGTATTTGCTGCGGTTGTGGTGTGCCGAGCGCAAGCTGAAGTACATCTTTAGTCTCTACGCCTTGATTGACTTGGTGGCAATTCTGCCCTTTCTGGTCGGGGTGCTGAATATCAGCTTCATTCGGATTTTTAGATGGTTCCGAATTTTGCGGTTGATCCGGTTTTTAGAGGGCAAGAAGCTATTTGGTCGGATTGGAGCCGAGGATAGTGCTATTTTTGCTCGGATTCTATTTACGTTATTTGCAATTATCTTTGTCTACTCAGGCCTGATTTATCAGGCGGAGCATCCGGTTAACCCAGGAGAATTTACTACCTTTTTAGATGCTGTCTATTTCTGTGTTGTCACCATGACCACCGTGGGCTTTGGCGATGTCACGCCTGTGTCTGAAACGGGTCGCCTGCTAACGGTGCTGATGATTTTAACCGGCATTGCCCTGATTCCCTGGCAGTTGGGAGATTTAATCCGACAACTGGTAAAGACTGCCAATCAAGTCAAAACCCTTTGCCCGACCTGTGACTTGTCGCTCCATGACCGCGATGCCAAATTCTGCAAGGCTTGTGGAACCGAACTAAAAGAAGCTTAAGAAGGGCTTAAAAAAAGGCCCTCCAAGTCTGGAAGGGCCTCCTTAAAATTATTCAGTTACCCGGCTTATCCCAGAAGTTTCTGAGCATGGGAGATCACATTCTCCACTGTAAAGCCGAACCTTTCTAGGCAGACATCTCCAGGGGCAGAAGCACCAAATCGATCAATCCCAATTGAGATCCCCTCACTGCCAACGTAGCGGCACCAGCCAAAGGTGGAACCAGCTTCTACCGAGACCCGCTTGGTGACGGCTTTGGGCAAGACAGAGTCTCGATACTGCTGATCTTGCATATCAAATAGTTCCCAACAAGGCATAGAAACAACCCGAACGCTCTTGCCCTGGCTGCGCAACTGCTCAGCCGCTTTGACGCAAAGCTGGGTTTCGCTGCCCGTGCCGATCAGGATGATCTCTGGAGTACCGTCACTATCAGAAAGAATATATCCGCCTTTCTCTGTGTTCTCAATCGAGGTGCCAGCTAGATTTGGCAGCCCTTGGCGGGACAAGCCAATCAGCGTGGGGCTATCGCGGCGCTCTAGGGCGACTTTATAAGACCCAGAGGTTTCGTTACCATCTGCAGGCCGAAAGACAGCTAGTTCTGGGATCGCCCGCAAAGCGGCGAAATGTTCAATCGATTGATGGGTAGGACCATCTTCCCCCAGGGCAACGGAGTCGTGGGTGAGGATGTAGAGGACTCCAGCTCGGGCTAGATTAGAGAGCCGAATTGAGCCGCGCATGTAGTCCGTAAAGGTCATGAAAGTGGAGCAGTAGGGAATTAAGCCCCCGTGGGTGGCCAGGCCGTTGCAGATCGCAGCCATGCCGTGTTCGCGGACTCCAAACCAGAAGTTGCGATTTTCGTAGGCTCCTTTTTGGAAGTTCCCGGAGGACTTCATCAGGGTTTTGTTGGAGGTGAACAGGTCTGCAGACCCGCCTAGCAGTTGGGGAACGACCTCGGCGATCGCATTGAGGACTTTACCCCCCAGGTTCCGGGTGGCATCAGCCTTGTCCTCCGGGGTAAAGGTTGGCAAACACTTCTCCCAGCCGGAGGGCAGTTGCTTGCTCCACATTTGCTCTAAAGTTGCCGCGGCCTCGGCATGCTTTTGCTTGTAGTCCGCAAACAGCTGATTCCATTCGTCTTCGGATTTGGCTCCCCGATCAATGGCTTGGCGCCAATGGTTGAGGGCATCTTCAGGAATATCAAAAGGTTCGTAGTCCCAGCCAAGGTTTTCGCGGGTGGCCTTGACTTCATCATCTCCCAGGGCTGAACCGTGGGAATCATGGGAGTTAGCTTTATTCGGAGAACCGTAGCCAATTGTGGTCCGCACCTTGATTAGCGAAGGCTTATCAGTGACCCCCTTGGCGGCTTCTAGGGCCCGATGAATCCCATTGATATCGGTGTCACCCTGCTCTACGGTTTGCACTTCCCAACCGTAAGCTTCAAAGCGTTTGCCGACATCCTCAGTAAAGGACATCTCCGTTCCCCCATCCAGGGAGATCTGATTGTCATCGTAGAGGACAATCAGTTTCCCTAAGCCCCAGTGGCCGGCTAGAGAGCAAGCTTCGGAGGCAACTCCCTCCATCATGTCCCCATCACTGGCAATCGCGTAGGTGTAGTGGTCAAAAATTGGGAAATCTGGTTTGTTAAATCGGGCAGCCAAGTGGGCTTCAGCAGCGGCAATGCCGACGGCATTAGAAATCCCTTGGCCTAAGGGTCCTGTGGTTACCTCTACCCCCTCAGTCATAAAGTCTTCCGGGTGGCCTGGGGTTCTCGACTCCCACTGCCGGAACTGCTTCAGGTCCTCTAGGGTCATGCCATCGTAGCCCGACAGGTAGAGTAGGGCATACTGCAACATGCTGCCGTGACCTGCCGAGAGGATAAACCGATCGCGGTTGTGCCAGCCAGGATTTTTAGGATTAAACCGCATAAAGCGATCCCAAAGCACAAATGCCATCGGAGCTGCCCCCATGGGTAGGCCTGGATGACCCGAATTCGCCTTCTCTACGGCATCTATGGACAGAAAGCGAATTGAATTAATGCAAAGTTCTTCGAGGGATTGAGTTGCAACAGCCATAAATCTTCTCTACGGTAACGACGGTTAAGGGCTTAGGGTTGGTTAGGTTAGGACTAGCAAGTTAGGGAAGCAAGTTTAAAAGTAAGAAAATATTACTCCTGAAAAAGTTAAGCTTGAGATAACGACTTCAAGGTAAGTCCATTAGTCAGAATATTTTTTAAACGCCAACGTAACATTGTGTCCCCCAAACCCAAAGGAATTAGACAGGGCAACCTTGACGACCTGCGACCGGCTTTGGTGGGGAACATAGTCTAAATCACAGTCTGGATCTGGATTATCTAAATTGATTGTCGAGGGAATCTGATCCTGGGCAACAGCCATCACCGTGGCCACGGCTTCAATGCCGCCCGATCCGCCGAGTAAATGTCCTGTCATCGATTTGGTTGAACTAATCGCGACTTGAGCAGCGTTGTTCCCCAAGGCCTTTTTAATCGCAGTAGTTTCCGTTGGATCATTGGCAGCGGTGCTGGTGCCGTGGGCATTGATATAGCTGATCTGATTGGGGTTCAAGGCTGCATCCTTGAGACACAGTTCAATGGCTCGAGCAGCACCTTCCCCCCCTGGGGTTGGTGCTGTCATGTGGTAGGCATCGCAGGTTGAGGCGTAGCCGATTATTTCAGCATAAATTTTTGCCCCGCGACCCAGGGCCTGCTCTAGTTCTTCTAAGAATAAAATCCCTGCCCCTTCCCCTAATACAAACCCATCGCGATCGCGATCAAAGGGCCGGGAGGCCCGAGTCGGGTCGTCGTTTCGGGTTGAGAGGGCGCGGGCTGAGGCAAACCCAGCCACAGATAGGTGGGTGACCGCAGCTTCGGTGCCCCCGCAGATCATTGCCTGGGCATATCCCCGTTGAATCAGGCGAAAGGCATCCCCCACGGCATTGGAGCCAGCAGCACAGGCTGTCACTGTGCAGGAGTTGGGGCCTTTGGCACCGGTGTGAATTGCCGTCAAGCCTGCGGCCATATTGGCAATCATCATCGGGATCATAAAAGGACTACAGCGATCAGGGCCTCGGGTTAAATAGACTTCTTCTTGTTCTTCAAGAACCTTAAGACCGCCTATGCCCGTCCCAATCAGCACCCCCACTTGCGTGGCATTGAGATCATCAATCACAAACCCTGAATCTGCCAGGGCTTGCTTGCTGGCAGCGACCGCAAATTGGGCAAAGCGATCCATTCGTTTTGCCTCTTTGCGGTCCATATATGCCTGAGGGTCAAAGTTCTTTACCTCCCCAGCAATCCGACAAGCATGGCGAGAGGCATCAAATAAGGTAATCGGTCCAATCCCGCTTTGCCCTTTGAGCAATCCTTCCCAGTAGTCAGTCAAGGTATTCCCAAGGGGGGTGATTGAACCAAGACCAGTCACAACAACGCGTTTACGTTCCAGATTAGTCATGATGTCAGCTTTAAAAATTCAAACGCGCCAAACGAAGTAAAGGTAGGTAGGGGATCAAGACTTCCTATCACTTTATCGAAAATTAGGCCATTAATTAGCACCATCCCAAAGCAAATCATTCAAGCAGCAGCTTTCCCCCCGATGTAATCTACAGTGTCTTGAACCGTTTTAATTTGCTCTGCTGCTTCATCGGGAATTTCAATATCAAATTCTTCTTCGAGGGCCATAACAAGTTCAACCACATCCAGGGAATCAGCACTCAAGTCATTAGCAAAGCTAGCTTCAGGAGTGACTTCAGCCGCGTCAACACTCAGTTGTTCAGCAACAATCGTTTTGACCTTCTGGAAAATTTCTTCTTGGTTCATAATTAGGGACTCTTTTGCAATGCAATATTTTAGAAGATTGGCGAAAGCTAATCTGGATTTAGGAGGAGAAGATATCTTCCCAAGGCCAGTTGCCTTCAACCCCTCCATCCAAGCTCTACTTAAAGCACAAACTTCAATAAATTGAGCAAGTTTCAGGATTGGGGCGCTACCTAATATTAATCTGAAACCGTCCTGCTAATAGCGGTAGCCCAACTTTTGCAGGAGCTCTGTCAGAATAGCATTCTCAAGTCAGGCGATAATAATTAAAGTCCGCTCAACCTGCCCTAAAACTTTTATGACTGCTTCACTTCAGTATGCTTATTTCCCCGGCTGTGTGGCCCAAGGGGCTTGCCAGGAGCTGCACCTATCTACCCAGGCATTAGCCCAAGCTCTGGGAATTGAATTGGTGGAACTCAAAAAAGCTGCCTGTTGTGGCTCGGGCACCTTTAAAGAAGATTCCTGGCTGCTAGAGGATACGGTCAATGCCCGTAACATTGCCCTGGCAGAGCAGTTAAAGCTACCGCTACTGACCCATTGCAGTACCTGTCAGGGGGTAATTGGGCATGTCGATGAGCGACTTAAGGAATCTCAAACTACTGATCCAGCCTACCTGGAGCAGGTGAATGGCTTGCTGACAAATCAAGGCTGTAGCCCCTACCAAGGCAGCACGGAGGTCAAGCATTTACTTTGGGCCCTAGTGGGGGACTACGGCTTAGAAGCGATCCAGACACGAATTGCGCGAAAGCTAACCGGGCTAAGGTGTGCGGCGTTTTATGGCTGCTACCTACTACGGGCGCAGAAAACGATTCCCTTTGATGACCCTGCTCACCCAGAATCAATGGAGAATTTATTTCGGGCGCTGGCAGCCACCCCTGTCTATTATTCAGGGCGAATTCAATGCTGTGGTTGGCCCCTAGCAAGTTATGCGACCACCGAGTCTTTTAAGATGGCCGGAGGACGGATTCAATCGGCAATTGCTGCCGGGGCTGATTGTCTAGTGACTCCCTGCCCGCTGTGTCATTTAAATCTTGATTCGCGCCAACCTGAGGTGGAAAAGGTCCTGGGTCAAAAATTGGGCTTGCCGGTTCTCCATCTGTCCCAACTCGTTGCCCTGGCCCTGGGGGTGGAGCCGAAAAAATTAGGTCTGGAGCGGCATATTGTTTCTACGCATCCTGTTCTAGAAAAGTTGGGATTTTAAGACTGC